>NZ_JBIWCX010000006.1:212671-243437 GCF_044761695.1 Lysinibacillus sp. NPDC097287 | reverse complement strand
CTCTTGTTCCCATAGAAAAACACCTCCACATTGATTATTTCAGGTTTAAATACCCGTTATTCAATGAAAGGTGTTTTTATTTGTCTCATGTTATTTGGTCAGTGCGAAACAACAAGAACTGCTTTGATAGTGGTTCTTTTTTTGTGCTTGAATTTGAAGAAGCTGAATATTAATAATCAATAAATATTGTAAAGTAAAACATCTTGACAACTATTTTCTTTTCCACACGGACTGTCCATTCCATGTACTTTTTTCACCAGTTCCACACCTATCAAAAACGGTTCATCACTGTTATCCAGACACATTTTAGACACAATGCTGAATACAAAAAGAAAGCACCAGTATAAAACCAGCACCTTCTGTATATTCCACTTCTCACAATATTGGATATGTAACTCTTATGATAAATTCTTTATTCTCGTACAACTTACAAATTTCATTACCTACCCATGTATACACCTGAACCATTTTCTTTACTGGTACATACTGAAGCTACTGATAATCAACCGTTAAAAAATAACAAGATCAAAACATGCTTGTCAGGGGAAAAAGCACCCCTTCCAAGATGATTAAATAAAACAAATATCATTCTAATAATACGCTGAAATACTTACACCTTGTTCAGAAACTTATTAGCACTATCTTTTGTATTTATCTTTATATGGGGGAAGTGCTTTTCTTCCCCCTTGCGTTAGCAATAGTAACGGTTAACACATTACTTCTTCAGAATCATCTTTAGCCTAATTGATATAGTAATAGATACGAAACTGCTTCAAAAGTGCCTTAACACCTAATGCCACAAGGGGTTAATCCACTTTCACCATGCACAAAAAAAGCGACCAACCACCCCTATTTTGCACAAAAAAAGCGACCATGACATTATAATAAAAAACACCTGAATGTTGATAGGTGTTTTCCCTCGTATGTTGTATCTGTAAAAAGAAAAAAGTTGCTTTGTAATTAAATAATTGAATCTTGCAGCTTTTCCTTTGTATTAAGGCTATCATATTTTGCGAAATAAGCCTTTAATTCATTTTCTTCACTCAGTTTAATAAAGTAATTAATTATTGTTATTTCATGTAGAGTAAATTGTGAAAAGAATATATTTAAGTATTTATTTTTTGAATTAAAATCAAAATTAGATTGATCTACTAATCTAATTATAGTTTTAACACTTTTTATATAGTTAGATAATGGGTATTTTTTTTGGTCATTAACTATATTAAAGGCTGTTTCTTTAAAATCCATGTTATTAAAAAACTCATCCCTAATTCTTATTGAAAATTGATAATCAACCATAGACATATCAACATTAGCTTTCAATTCATCAAAAGTTATTTTAAAAATAGTAATCGGCTTTATAGGTTGCATTAACTCATCATATGAATTACCAAAAACAAATTGTTCTGCATCAAAAAGGAAAGTACCTTGTGAAAAATGCCTATTTCCGACATTTTTCAAACTATTATAAAAAGCTGCATATTCATCAGCTAATTCTTCTAACGATTCTCTATTTCTAATTAGTAATCTTTGAAAATACGATTCTAAAGATTCTTTTTTATAGTAATTGAGAATATCTTCGTAAAACATAACAATTACTTCTCTGCCACGATACTCTTCACCAAACAACTTCAAATCATTAATTAGATTATTATGCATTTGTATCATATTAAAAAATGTTGTTTCAAATTGTTGAAGTTTCATTGTATGATTTGTAATTTCGTACTGTTCATTAGACTTAGCTAATTCTACTCTCGTTAACTGTAATTCTGTTCTTTGAAGTTCTAATTCTTTCCGTTGCATTACAATTGTTGAAATTATAAAGAAAATACTCGCTAATGAAAGTAAGCCTACTGTTGAACCACCTAAAAAATCCCCTACAGTTCCTAATTTAGAAAAAGAATCTGCTGTTAACCTAGAATCAGAAGCGAAAAATATTGTAGTTGGCATTAGAATAGCTAAACATATTGTAATTATCCCAAATGAAATCCATTTATTTTCATTATCTTTAAACCATTTTTTGAATGTTTTCTTCTCAATAGACATGTTTATCCCCCAATTAATATGCAATAATAATTCAATTATTTTTGAATTATTAAATTTCTAGACATAGTGTTTCCGTCAGTAAAATGTATTTACCCTATTAATCCCCCCATATATTCAAAAGAAATCTGCTTATTTAACTATTTCTCGTTAGTTTAAGTATAGTCTTTCACAATCTAAAAAGCTTATTTTAATTTGTATTTTTTCACCAGTCTGAACCACGTGAAAGCATTGTTTAAGGTTTGTAAATTACAACTTTAAAGGATGTGCTATACGTGGAAAACAACAATCATTTAATATATAACCCCAACACTGGTGAGATTGTGGGTGAACTTAATCCCGAAGAACATTATTTAAGAAGTAGGAAACAAGATGCTTTTGTAAAAAATAACGAAAAAGCGAAAGCTGCTTTTGAAGAATTTAATGCAGAGTCAGGGAAATTTATATGGTCATATCCTGAAAAAATTATGTTTTTAATTAATTCACCTGAATTTACCAAAGCAGATTTGACTATGATATTTTACCTTGCAACATATGTAAACGGAACTGGGTATTTATCTTTTGATAATGGAATAAAACTTTCAAAAGCTAGTATTCGGGAACGCTTAGGAATAAGTAGAAACGCTTATTCAAAATTTTTTAACAAGCTGATCAATCATCAAATACTTATTCCTTCTGCTGATGCTTATAAATGGAACGAAAAATTTAATTTTTACGGTAAAACTAAAGGGAAAGCAAAGCCAAAGATGTTAGTTAGAACTTATATTCGCCAAATTCGCGAACTCTATGAAGCTGTAACAGAAAAAGGAAAACGGAAATATTCAGCTATTGCACTTTATCCGATCTTTGCACTTGTTCCTTACCTACATCATTCAAGTAACATCATTTGTAAAAATCCTGAAGTAAACCATGTTGAAGATATTGATTATTACACACTTTCAGAAATTGCTACATTACTGGATTTAACCAATAGTAAGAAGATGAGTCAATCACTTTCTTCTATTTTACTAAACGGACAGACAGCTTTTATAAAAGTCGAAAGTAAAAATGAAAAATATCTAAAACTCAATCCAAGAATTTTTTGGAACGGGACCTCTGCACCTGATAGAAACCTACTCGCTGAATTCGATATGATTAATAAAAACAGAGATAAGGGTAATATCTAAACTTCACTTGTTAATATAAAACTGCTAACTTCTACAAAGTAAAACAATAATCCTTTTTTAAAAAGTATTTTAAATAAGTATGTCTGAATATCATCTTTAGTTGTTAAAGGCATGTAAGAGTAAGAAAAATAAAACTAATAAAGGTGGAATTTAAAATAAAAAAAGAACTAAACTTACACTCAAATTTACATGCGGAATTAATTCAGGAGTTAGCTTTAAAATCACTAAACGGAATTAAAGTAAGTGAAATTTTAGAACTTAGACAGATAAATATAAATATTTTAATCTGATCAAATTGAAATACATCATTCATCTTGGATTTTTTAGTTTAGAACATAAAATAACTAAAGCGGTCCAAAATTCATTCGAAAAAGAAGTTTTCGGTTATGTTAATTACCTTATACTTGAACTTCCAGTGGATGATTTAGAAAAAGACGCTGAAATTACTATTTCTATTAATTAAGTTGTCGAAAAAAGAACCTACCAGTAATGGCGGTTCTTTTTTTATTTACTTCTTCAGGTTTACTTGCATTATTTCAGCGTTCCTCCCAACATGAAGCCGAGTGAGTAGCAACGGCTTGGTGCAAAAGTGATTGCCTACATCTTAGAAACTAAATTAATAGTATCTAAGACATAGACAGTCACTTTTCATTTTCATGAATCCTCGTTCGTAGAATCCGTATTGTATGCCTTGTTAAAGTGCGTTCTCTCGAACAACACACCTACTTATCTACATCTGCCCCCGATAGTTCTTATAATCCGTTGTACATGCCTTCTGCATGTATCGTAAATGCTTATTCTACTTGTATGAGAAACTCTGCAACAATTACAATGTATGGTGTGTTCTGCATGACCTTAATCATTCAGACCTTCCACTCCTAGCCGTTAATGGTCGCTAACACCATTCACACTCAAAGCGAAACAAGGAACGCTTATACAGAGTGCTAGACGTTTGTTTGCAGCGGGAACGTCATAACCGGTCAAGTTTAGTTTTAATTCGTGTTACTAGGTTTCCACGAACGAGTTTTTGCTAAAAAAGGCAATAGCAAACTAGACCTTTGCATTTTAGCTTTTTTTAAAGTAAAATAAAGGCAATTAGTACTCTATTTAGGTAGAGTCAAACTCATATTAAATTTGGTTTAAATTTTCTCAGGATTTAAACGGTACATTTGTATGGGTACATATTTCACTAAGTCACCTATTCGAGTAGGTGGCTTTTTTGTTGCTTAAAAATTCAAAGATAATCTTTCAACTTATCTGCTATATCAGTTAATTCCGTATGTAAATACTTTGTAGTCACTGATAAATCGTTATGCCCCAGTGCTTTTGAAACTAATAACAAATCATTTGATTTTGCATACAAGTTTTTAGCAAATCCACGTCTTAAAGCATGTGGATTTATATTATTGATTCCATATTTCAATGTATATTTCCTAAGTTGCTTTTGAATTGAATTAGATGTAATTGAATTTGTTGTTGGTCTTCCTTTAATCGTAATAAATAAATTATCATTATCTTCTTTGTATTCATTTCTTATCAGACCATTCTGTTTTAGCATTACTTGTAATAGATACGTCATTTGTTCATCTATAGGTAAAATTATTCCTTTATGATTCTTCATAACTTCTCCGTCAAGTTGTAGTCTTCGATTAACAAAATCAACTTGCTGTTCCTTCATACGTGCAATTGTCCCAATCCTTAATCCACAACGATACATCAGTAATACTGCTGTAGCATTTCTCAAATCTAAGAACTTTGTATAGTCGAGTACAGATAATAGTAAATTTACATCTTCATCTGATGCCCCTACCTTAATTTCAGTATCCACTTTGATATTTACTGACCGCCAAAACTTATTTGTAAACCATCCATTATCAAAACAACGTCCTAAAAATGCTTTGAAGCACTTCAAACGTGTTAATTTAGTTGTATTTTTGACATTCATCTTTTCAAGCCAAGTGTAAATAACATCGCTGGTTATATCCATCAGATATTCAACTTTAGTGTCCCTGATAAAGTAATGTACGATTGTACGGTAATCGTATATTGTTCTTTCACGACAGCCACTTACTTCAAGTTGCTTTAAAATCACAGTCAATGCTTGTTCAATTGCTATATCTTTCCGTTTTTCTTCAAGCTTTCTAACCTGAATTAACGGTTGTTCAATTTGGATATCAAATATCCCCTTCTTTTTGGACAAAGAAAAAAGCACCTCCACCTACAATTCTTTAGTACAGAAACTCGACTGACCGAGTACTGTAATATTGAATCATAAGCGAAAGTGCTTATTTCTCTAAGTATAACGTTGTAAAACTGGACGTCCCAGGAGGGATTCGAACCCCCGACCGACGGCTTAGAAGGCCGTTGCTCTATCCTGCTGAGCTACTGAGACATGATTGCTTACCTAACAAATCTCTTAGGAAAGACAAGATTTATTATATAATGTAATTACAATAAAGTCAACATTAATTTTACTATCAAGGGAAGCTTTGCCTAGATAGCATTACATATGCATCCTTGACTGATTTATTATATCCTATTTTGTGTTCGTTAGGCACGTAAAACTGGTGATTTTTTTGTTAAAATAATTGCAAACAGATTAAGTGGAGGAATTTTTATGTTTCATGATTCGGTTGTTGTAATTACTGGTGGTGCACAAGGCATTGGTCGAGGCGTAGCATTGGCATATGCAAAAAGCGGTGCAAAGGTAGTCATTGCAGATATTGACCTCGATAAGGGCAAGCAATTTGAAAGTGAATTACAGGAACTTGGTTGTTCAAGTTTATTTGTCCAAACGGACGTTAGCAAAGAACCAGATATTGTCTCTTTAATGAAGCGAACGGTCAATCACTTTGGCAAAATCAATATTCTAGTTAATAATGCAGGAACGTTTCAACACGCCTCCCCCTATGATTTGTCCATGGAGGATTGGAATCACATCATTCAAACAAATTTAAGTAGTGTGTTTTTCTGCTCCAGAGAGGCAGCTAAAATTATGCGTCACAATGAAAATGGTGGTTCTATTGTGTCTATGGCTTCTACGCGCGCTATGATGTCTGAGCCCTTCACAGAAGCCTATGCAGCAACAAAAGGGGGCATCGTCGCTTTAACGCATGCACTAGCACGTTCTTTTGGACCTGATAAGATTACTGTCAATTGTATCTCACCTGGCTGGATAGAAACCGGCGCTTATGAAGATCTACGTGCTATCGATCATGAACAACATTTATCAGGTCGCGTGGGTATGCCAGAGGATATTGCGCAAGCTTGCCTCTACTTAACAAATCCGACCAACAACTTTGTGACCGGGACAAACCTTACGATCGACGGTGGGATGACGAAGAAGATGATGTATGAGGAATAAGCTAAAGCATGTCCCTAAAATTTAAATGTCTTGTGCAGTCAATACACCTACAAATCCCTAATTTTTTCACATTCCGAAGTACCTCTGAGTATTCTATTAAAAGAACTTTTTTCGTTCAATAAATAGCATGAGGAAAGGAATGAAAATACAGTGTTCCCTTACCAATATGGATATTACGCAAATTCTCTGAGCTCGATCTATACACGGCCTTCTTCACAATACACCGCACCGATCCGACACTTTTTGAACCAGCAGCAAACTGCCAATGACTATCGCTGCATTAGTAAGGCTGAATCTGATTTTATGGCTATGAATCGCCTGCTATGGATGGAGCACGTCAATTGGACGAGGATGACAATTATCAGCATTGTATTTGGCTTGCCTGATTTACCGTTTGTGCAAGAACGACTTTTGAGAAATGCAACTGATTTAGGTAATTGTCTCCGCCCTTTTTACGGCGATCAAATCGCAGATCGCTATGCAGAGCTGATTAAAGAACATTTAGTCATTGCAGCAGAACTAGTTACTGCTGCTGTTAAAGGTGACGCCGCAACTGCAGAGGCAAAGGAAAAAGAATGGTATCGCAATGCAGATGACATTGTATCGTTTTTAAGCAGCATTAATCCTTGTTTGAACCAAGAAGAATTAAAGAAAATGTTCTATACACATTTAGCGTTAACGAAAGATGAAGCAGTGACAATGATTCAGAAAAACTATCAAAAGGACATTGAAATTTTTGATGAAATTGAAGCAGAGGCTTTGGCCATGTCTGATATGATTGCATCGGCTATCGTTATGCAATTTTATTATCGCTTTTAACACATGTAAAAGTACCAAGTCATCGGCAATTTCGAATTGTTAATGATTTGGTACTTTTTTAGTTTCCAATACAGGTAGGGAAATTTTAGCCTTTTTACTTTTTGAATAATGGACGATTGGCTGACTAAATGACGTAAGCCCTTTTATAAATGGTGCCATTGTATTGTGATGGATGACGACATTTACCTTCTGCAAACGCCACGGTGAATGATAATTGTCTATGCGAAGTAGCCAGGTTTTCATTTTTGTCCACAAATGGTAGCGCTCTACTAACCATCTTTCGAATGCATGACTTTCTATCCGAACAGGCATCGGTTCAAATGTAACCATCAACTTCTCTTCAAATGCTTTCAGGTTTTGATAGCTACTAGTGAAAGAAAAGGTATTCCCCTCTTTTTTCACCGTCATCTTTGCGCGGCGGTAAGGTAGCAAATGACCGATCGTTGTCATTTGCACGATAAAGGCATTATTCGCATCCAGGTTAAAGAAATAGACGCCTTTCTTGCCGTTACAAGTAACGTACGTACGCACATTTAATTGTAAGAAGGAACTCACTCCAGGGATTGAAGGCGTGAACCTTAGCCTATTCCCTTTTACTTTAAATAGAACAAAACTAAGCCAAGCTTTATTTTCATAAAGATCAAGTTCAAGCTCTTGAGGGATGTACTGCTTTAATTCTTGAGGTTGAACTGGCCAATGAAGAAATAATACATCTTCCCACTGTTGCGTTATCATCCAAGGTTTTCTCCTCATACCATGCCCCTCCCTGTAGAATCTCATTGTTTCCCACAGTTAGAACATTCAAACTTGAACAAATGACAAAACACCCAATATGGTGATTGGATGCTTTATAAAGGTTTCTATTCTCCCTCATATTCATGTTCTTTCTCAAGCAATTTATAATATAAATGGCGTAATTCTGATTCCTTATGAAGCCCCAAATGATTGCGTAATAGAGGATGCACCATGACACCTCTTGCTCGCAATTCCTTCACAAACCAACCTTTTGAATACCTATGCACGGCGATCATTCTCCTTCATACTATCTCTCTATACATACGATATGCTAGTAAACTTTTTTCCGTTCCGCTTAACGAAAATTGTATAAAAAAAGCACCTCACTACTCATTCAATTTCAGATAAAAGTCGTTAGACATACCTGTACTACCTGAATGATCAGTAAAGTGCTTATCTTGCTAGTGTTCACTACCTCGTAAAAGTATGTGAAGAAATGCAGTCGTTATCATCAGTAAAGAACTCCACTTGGAATTGATCGTCACGTATTTCTACAACCGCAAAGCTTTTCTCTTTGCGTCCACGCGGCTTCAGTAAGCTTCCTGGATTTATGAACAATACATCATCGATCATCTCAGCACCTAACAAATGCGAGTGGCCGAAGCAAGCGATTTGCGCGCCTACCTCTTTTGCTCGGTAGGATAATGATAAAATGGAAGACTTCACATTAAATAAATGCCCATGCGTCACAAAAAATGTCACATTACCCACGTCAAATACCGCTTCATTTGGAAAGGCTGACTCCGCATCACAATTGCCACGCACTTTTTGCATACCTTCTAATGCAGGATGAGAAAAGGCAAGCTCGCTATCTCCGCAATGAATTATTGCTGCTGCATTTGGATAAAATCCACGTACTTTTTCAATGACTTGACTATCTCCATGTGTATCACTCATGACTAAAACTTGCATGGACATCACTCCTTATTTCATAAGAGTTGGTAGTATTTCTTTCAGCTGGCGAATGGCATTACCTCGGTGAGAAATTGCACCTTTTTCTTCAGGTGTTAGTTCTGCCATCATGCGATTTAAGCTTGGCACGAAGAATACTGGATCGTATCCAAAGCCATTTGTACCGCGTTTTTCATGGGCAATAACACCTTCACATGTACCAAAAACAGTTGTTGTGTCAAAATCTGGGCCAGCAATGGCAATACAGCAGCAAAAGCGAGCTGTACGTTTTTCATCTGCTACGCCTTGTAAATTTTCTAGTAACTTCACCATATTCGCTTCGTCATCATGATCACCAGCGTAGCGTGCTGAATATACACCTGGTTCGCCGTTTAATGCGTCCACTGCAAGACCGCTGTCATCTGCAATAACGATTGTCCCTAATGCTTTGGCAAGTGCTTCAGCTTTTAACACAGCATTTTCTTCAAATGTTGTGCCTGTTTCTTCAATTTCCATATCAGGAGCTACATCAAACATTGTAACTACTTCATAGCCTAGTGGACCAAATAGTGCTTCGAAATCCTTTGCTTTACCTTTGTTTTTAGTGGCAATGACAACTTGTTTCATATTAGCAGTCTCCTCCAACTTTACCCGCAAGTTCGCCTAATACTTCTTTTTGCATGTCGATTAATTCGCGAATTCCTTTTTCACCAAGTTCTAGTAGCTCGTTTAATTCTTCACGTGAGAAAGTAGCCTCTTCACCTGTTCCTTGTAACTCTACGTAGCGACCAGCACCTGTCATGACAATGTTCATATCCACTGCTGCAGATGAATCTTCTACATAGTTTAAGTCTAGAACAGCACCTTGCTCTTCAACAATACCTACACTTGTTGCAGCTAAAAAGTCTGTAACTGGGAATTTAGCTAGTTTCTTTTCTTCAGCTAGCTTGCCAATCGCTTGAGTCATCGCTACGAATGCCCCTGTAATCGAAGCTGTACGCGTTCCTCCATCTGCTTGTATAACGTCACAGTCAATCCATACAGTACGTTCGCCAAGTGCCTCTAGATCAACGATAGCACGTAATGCACGACCGATTAGACGTTGAATTTCCATTGTACGGCCATTCACTTTACCACGAGATGATTCACGAGCTGTACGTTGTGCTGTTGCACGTGGTAGCATTGAGTATTCTGCTGTAATCCAGCCCTTACCTTGTCCACGTAAAAAGCCCGGTACTTTGTCCTCTACTGTTGCTGTACAAATTACTTTTGTGTTCCCCACTTGGATTAAAACTGAACCTTCTGGGTGTAGTAAATAGTCGCTATCCATGTTTACAGGACGCAGTGCATCCGCATTTCTTCCATCATATCTAGTCATTATATTCGTTCCTCCTAAAATCTTTCGCACTCATTTTAACATATTTTACGATTGCACGACGACATAAGCCTGTATTTATATGATATTTATCATACCGAATGCATTACATTTTCATCTACAATTTATTTTATTATACTGTTATAGTAGTCATATTAAAGAAAGAGGTGATGGTCATGACACAGTCGATGATTGAGCAAAATAGTTATACCCTAAAGGAAGAGTTTTGGAACGCCCTGACACACGGAATTGGTGCTTTATTGACTATTCCCGCCACCCTTTTATTAGTACATAAAGCACTAACATCTGGTTCAACAACTGAACTTGTGAGTTATATTATTTTTGGGTTTTCTATGTTTTGCTTATACTTAGCATCCACGTTATATCATGCAATACCAACACATAAAGTGATATTAAAAAAATTAGATCATAGTTCTATATTTTTATTAATTGCAGGTACCTATACACCAGTAGCACTTGTTGCTGTAGGTGGGCAGCTTGGTTGGACAATTTTTACGATTGAATGGGTACTAGCCATCATTGGCATTGTGTTAAAACAATTCTTCGTTCATCGTTTCAAAAAAGCATCGCTGCTCGTATATATAGGCATGGGTTGGCTCATTGTATTTGCTTACAAACCATTAGTCGCCTATATTTCCTTTGATGGCTTCATGACACTTTTACTCGGTGGCATATGCTATACAGCAGGCACATTCTTTTACAAAAACAAAAAAATTCCGTATAACCACGCCATTTGGCATCTTTTTGTCATGGCGGGTAGTGCAACGATGTTCGTCGCTGTATATTTATTCATTTAAATATAAACACCTGGACAGTACAAGATGTTTCTATTAAGTAATTGAGGGGGCTGTCCCATAAGTCCCTCTACTCATAACATCTCGCTTTCTGCGTAGTAAAAAAACAGGATGCTAGAAGTACTTACAGCATCCTATTTTTACTTTTAAGATATCCCCTTTTAAACTCTAGGCAAGTTACCTAGAGTTTTTTTGTAGTATTGGGCTCTACTTTGTTCGTCATTCCATTGAGAACAACTAATTTTGTGATACTTTTTAAAAAACATAAACTTAGGAACCTATAACGTTATTTTACAAGCCATATAGGATTAGGTACATGTGGTGCGAGTTCCCAGACACCCTAATAACCACTTACATTCTATCTCTTTAAAATGAGGAAACAGCCTAGCTCTTAAGCTAGGCTGTTTCCTCATTTTAATATGATGCGGTTTATATCTAATGTACCTTGCTCTAGCCAACTTTCTGCAATCGATCGAAAAATCGGTACTGAACCGGTTGCAAAAAATTTATGGGCAGACTCAGCATTCGAATCTGCCAATGTACCGTTATACGCAAGCATTTCCTGCACATCTTTTGCTGTTTCTTCTGCAGAAGAAAGCACAAAAACATCTTCTCCGACGACAGCTTCAATTTGCTTTTGCAAAATTGGGTAATGTGTGCACCCTAAAATAACAGTATCAAACTGTTCATTTTTTAATGGTTTCAAACCTTCTTCGATTAACTTACTCGCAAACTCACCTTTGTACTCGCCACTCTCTACGATTGGTACGAATGTTGGGCAAGCAAGAGGGATAATATGCGTTGACGTATTAAGTGACGTCAATGCTTCCTCATAAGCACCGCTTTTAATCGTCCCTTCTGTAGCTAGGACCACGACTTCATGTCGCTTTGTTTTTTTTACAGCTGCACGTGCTCCAGCATTTATAACGCCTAATACTGGAAAGGGCATATTTCTTTGTAAACTTTCAAGTGCCACCGCAGTAGCTGTATTACAAGCAATGACAAGCATCTTGACATTCATTTTTTCCAATGCTTTCGCCATTTGCCAAGTGAAATTCCGTACTTCTTGTCGACTACGTGGACCATACGGACATCTTGCTGTATCACCAATATAATAGATTGTTTCGTTTGGTAATAGCTTCATAATTTCTTTTGCTACGGTTAAACCGCCTACTCCTGAATCAATAACGCCTATCGGGGCATTCATACTTTCCGCCTCAATCCTGTTTCATGTGTACATGTAGTTTTTGTAAATAGCTCGAAAATTGCTCGGTTTCTTGGACGTCGAAGCCAACCAGCATTTCTTGCAAATACTGCTGTCTTTTTTCAATTACTTCTTGTATAATTCGTTCGCCTTTTTCGAGTAGATGAATGACAACAACGCGGCGATCATTTTCGTCACGTACGCGTTTGACTAATTCATTTTTCTCCATTCGGTCCACTAAATCTGTTGTCGTGCTAAAGGCTAAATACAAACGATTAGACAAATCGCCAATAGTTATATCTCCAAGCTCTTCTAACCACTGTAATGCAACAAATTGTGGCGGCGTAATCGCATATTGTGAAACAATTTCTCTTCCTTTTTGCTTCACAATGGCCGCTATATAGCGTAATTCCTTTTCAACCGTTGCAACGGTTTCAGGTGAGTGCTTTGTTACTTCATCCGACATATAACTATTCCACTCCTAAAAATACGTTGAATAGTTCTATTTTGTCGTTTTTTTCTCAAAATAGCAAGAGTCCATTTATTCTAATTTAAATTCTTCTAAGCGTAATAGCTCAATAATGGCTTGTGAGCGATTTGTTACACCTAGCTTTTGAATTGTGTTGGAAATGTGATTGCGTACTGTTTTTTCACTAATACCAAGCTGCGCTGCAATTTCTTTCGTTGTTTTTTCCGCTAATAATAGCGCAAATATTTCACGTTCTCGGTTAGTTAAAAGAGAACGATGATGGGAGCCATTCATATTTAGTCACACCCTCCTCCCCCTCACGTATTGTAACTTATGTAAAGGAGTGAAGAGCGGTGACGGCTATTGCATGAATAAATCAACATTCAGCAAATTTTTTACATGTTCCTTCTATATTAATCAATTACGGGCTGTGTATTCGTGACAGTCGCCCTGCTTTAAACACATAAAACATTAACTGTGTTTAATTATATAATTGCCAGCGATTTTAAACGTAGTTTTTCTTCTTCGGAAATCGACACGCTCTTACCAGTTCTCGGGTCCATTTGTACAATTGTACCTCGTCCAGTGAAACATGTTTCATCCTTTTGATTTTTCGCTAAATAATGAATATCCATTGATGAATTTCCAACATTCGCGACTTTTGTATAAATACGTAGCACATCATCAAAGAAAACCTGTTGCACATAATCACATTGTAAATCCGCAACGATCGGAATCCCCTTTACATTTTCATCAATAGCTGATGGAATAAGAACCCCTAGATGACGAAAATAATCGATGCGTGCCTGCTCAAAATACGTAAAGCTTACTGTATTATTCATATGCCCATACATATCTGTCTCTGAGAAACGTACACGTACTTCAATATAAAATTGAAAATCCTCCAACCATTTCTCATAATCCCCAACATAACTTGCCTTCATGTTTTTCATCCCCTTTGTAAATAATGAAGCTCACCACAAAAAGTAGGGATAGCCAAGTTACATTTGGTGGTTGCCACATGTGAAACCACCAAATGCCCAATGTAAAGAATACTATAGTTCTTACATACTCAACCCCAAGTTTTGGTGATGAACAAAAAAATGAATACTAATTCATTATAAAGGAAAATATAATATTATCCCACAAAAATCAGATATTTCTGTTTTTATACATTTAACTCGCTTGGCACACCGTCTATCCTCTGTTTTACAAGTTCTATCCGTCGCTTCTTTAATTCTATCCGTCTATCATGGCCTATACGAAAAAAACTCCCTTACACTTTAATGTGTAAGGGAGTTAAGCTTGTACAATTAGTCAACCATGTGGTCTGAACCAAAGAAGTTACGGAACATTTGTACTGTAGTCGCACGGTTTAAAGATGCGATAGAAGTTGTTAAAGGAATGCCTTTAGGACAAGCAGCTACACAGTTTTGAGAGTTACCACAGTTAGCAAGACCACCGTCGCCCATGATTGCATTTAAACGTTCATTTTTAATCATTGCACCAGTAGGGTGAGTGTTGAAAAGACGTACTTGTGATAATGGTGCTGGCCCCATGAATGAAGCTTTTTCAGACACGTTTGGACATGCTTCCATACACACACCACAAGTCATACATTTAGATAATTCATAAGCCCATTGACGTTTGTTTTCAGGCATACGTGGACCTTCACCTAAATCATAAGTACCATCGATTGGCACCCATGCTTTAACTTTTTTAAGTGCGTTGAACATACGATCACGGTCAACTTGTAAATCACGAATAACTGGGAAAGTCTTCATTGGCTCAAGACGGACAGGTTCAGTCAATTGGTCAATCAGTGTTGAACAAGATTGACGTGGACGTCCATTGATCACCATTGAACATGCGCCACAAACTTCTTCAAGACAGTTCATGTCCCATGCTACAGGTGTCGTTACTTGTCCATCTGCAGTTACAGGATTTTTTTGAATTTCCATTAATACAGAAATTACGTTCATACCATGACGGTAAGGTACTTTAAATTTTTGCGTATAATCGCTGCCACCTTGCGTATCTTGACGCAAGATTTCAACATCTATCATTCTTCCAGTATTAGCAGTTGTTTGCATGGATATCAGCCTCCTTAAGCAGAGTAATCACGTTTACGTGGTGGGATTAACGAAACGTCAACTTCTTGGTAAGTAATAACTGGCTCACCAGTAGCTGGATCAAATTTCGCCATTGTTGTTTTTAAGAATTGCTCATCATCACGTTCTGGGAAATCTGGTTTGTAGTGTGCACCACGAGATTCATTACGTAATAAAGCACCTTTTGTCATTACTTTTGCAAGGTATAACATGTTTTTCAACTGACGCGTAAAGTGAGCACCTTGGTTACTCCATTTTTGCGTATCGTAGATGTTGATGTTTTCCCAACGCTCTTGTAATTCAGTTAATTTTTCATATGTTTTTTCAAGACGATCGTTATGACGAACTACTGTCATGTTGTCTGTCATCCACTCGCCAAGCTCTTTGTGTAGAAGGTAAGCGTTTTCTGTGCCGTCCATTTTTAAGATTGCATCCCACTTGTCTTGCTCTTCTTTCACGCGAGCATCAAAGACTTCTTGTGGAATATCTTCTGCATGCTTTTTAAGTTGTTTGATATACTCAACTGCATTTGGACCAGCAACCATACCACCGAAAATAGCAGAAAGTAATGAGTTCGCACCAAGACGGTTTGCACCATGTTGAGAATAATCACATTCACCTGCTGCAAATAATCCAGGAATTTCAGTCATTTGGTTGTAATCTACCCATAATCCACCCATTGAATAGTGAACTGCTGGGAAGATTTTCATTGGTAATTTACGTGGGTCATCTCCTACGAATTTTTCGTAGATTTCGATAATTCCACCTAGTTTAATATCTAATTCATGCGGATCTTTGTGAGAAAGATCTAGGTATACCATGTTTTCGCCGTTGATACCAAGTTTTTGGTTTACGCAGACGTCGAAAATTTCACGTGTCGCGATGTCACGTGGTACAAGGTTACCATATGCAGGGTATTTTTCTTCAAGGAAGTACCAAGGCTTACCGTCTTTGTACGTCCAAATACGACCACCTTCACCACGAGCAGATTCTGACATTAGACGGTTTTTGTCGTCTCCAGGAATCGCTGTTGGGTGAATTTGAATGAACTCACCATTTGAGTAAGAAGCACCTTGTTGGTAAACGATAGAAGCAGCAGAACCTGTGTTAATAACAGAGTTTGTTGTTTTACCGAAGATAATACCAGGGCCACCAGTTGCCATGATCACTGCGTCACCGCGGAATGATTTGATTTCTGCTGTACGCATATCTTGTGCTACGATACCACGACAAACGCCGTCAGGATCGATAATTACACCAAGGAATTCCCAATGCTCGTACTTATTTACTAAACCAGCTACTTCGTGAGAACGAACTTGCTCATCTAGTGCGTATAATAATTGTTGACCAGTTGTTGCACCAGAGAATGCTGTACGGTGCATTAATGTACCACCGAAACGACGGAAGTCAAGTAAACCTTCTGGCGTACGGTTGAACATAACACCCATACGGTCCATTAAGTGGATAATACCAGGTGCTGCGTCAGCCATTGCTTTTACTGGTGGTTGGTTCGCTAAGAAGTCCCCACCGTATACTGTATCATCAAAGTGAATCCAAGGAGAATCCCCTTCACCTTTAGTATTTACTGCACCATTAATTCCGCCTTGCGCACATACAGAGTGTGAGCGCTTTACAGGAACTAATGAGAATAATTCAACTTCAGTACCAACTTCAGCTGCTTTAATCGTTGCCATCAGACCGGCTAAACCGCCGCCGACAACAATTACTTTGCTTTTCGCCATGATTATTTCTCACTCCTCTTTAAAAATTGCAAAAATTGCATAGGTTGCTAACTTGCTTCTATACTATTATACGAAAGCTAGAATAGCAGCCACACCAACTACACTTAGAATTACGAAAAGAATGTTTGTTACGTATGTAGCGATCTTTTGAGACTGAGGAGATTGTGTAATACCCCAGCTTACTAGGAATGCCCATAAACCATTTGTTAAATGGAATGTTGCTGATAAAATACCAACAATGTAGAATCCAAGCATCAATGGATTTGCAACGATTTCTTCCATCATATTGAAGTTTACTTCAGTACCAAGCGCTTTTTGAATACGCGTTTGGAAAATATGCCATGCGATGAAAATCACTAAGAATAC
This sequence comes from Lysinibacillus sp. NPDC097287, assembly GCF_044761695.1. NCBI lineage: Bacteria > Bacillati > Bacillota > Bacilli > Caryophanales > Bacillaceae > Lysinibacillus > Lysinibacillus sp. NPDC097287. Next base: position 226,277 of record NZ_JBIWCX010000006.1, on the reverse strand, counting down.
ACCTGTAAAACGTTGCAAAGAGAACATCCAGTTACGGTATGTACTAAAACGACCTGTATTAGGTGCAGCTGTAAATGCGATGTATACACCGTAAAATGCATGGAACATTAATGGAATATAAATAATTACCCATTCCATTAATAACAGTAGAGAATGCGGAATTAATTCCATCATCCCTGTTGAGTTATTGTAAGCTTCTTCACCGCCAACAGCAGTGACATTCAATGACAAGTGGAACACTAGGAACAGACCTACTGGAATGACACCAAGTAGAGAATGTAAGCGTCGCCATAAAAACTCTCGATCTTTCGACAAGACTGTTACCCCCCTTAGTACTTAAAATATCACAATTAAATAGTCACCATTTTGTAAATGATAGTTCATTGACTGTGTATTTCATCATGGTACAATATTATGACATGTTTATTGTACTCTCAAGAGCAACAAGCGTCAAGGTAACTTGGCGTTTTTCGCATACCTCAATAAATCAATATTCCAGTACATTACGCTCGTTTTTTGCTCGAAAAAACAATCATTACTTAATCATTATAGAATTATACGAAAATTCTAAGAAAGAAGGCTTTATATGCTAAATAATCCAGTAAATACAATCTCTTCCTTTGGTTATGAATTAATTCGTGATCATGTTCTATCTTCAATCCTAGGAAAACATGAGGATGACGTCCTTTATTGGGCAGGAAAAGAGCTGGCACGCAAATTCCCTTGTAAAAGTCAAGAGGAAATGCTCGCATTTTTCAACGATGCGAGCTGGGGAACACTATCAGTAGCCAAAGAATCGAGAGATGGTCGTATTTTTCATTTAACGAGTGACCCACAGTTTTTACAAATTAACAATCGTAGTTTTAGACTCGAAGCGGGCTTTATAGCAGAGCAAATCCAACAAATGCAAGGCTATTTAACTGAATGCTATGACGAAAAGCACGATAAACAACAACTTGTCAACTTCACTGTCAAATGGGATGTCAAAGAGCGTATCTTAAATACTATTCCTAGCAAATAATCAAAAAAGGAGTGACACTGACCTAATTGGAAAGTGGCACTCCTTTTTATTGTAACTGTATTTGTCTTTCCGTTAATAATACTTCGATTAACGCAATAAATGTCTCTAAAATATAGATAAACTATTTTATTATCGTAAAAATTAGTTTTCATCAATTTTATTGAATATAAAAAGCTATTATACCGTTTGAAGAAATAATAGCCTTAATGTTATGCATGTAACGCTTCTTCTAAATTGAATTCCTCATGTAGTACATTTGCGGCACGAATCATATCATCTTGTGGCACAACTACGGATACTTTAATTTCTGATGTACTCACCATTTTGACAGGTATGTCCTCTCTACGTAAACAGTCGAACATACGGGCTGCAACACCTGGATTCGATGCCATCCCCGAGCCGATAATAGATACTTTCGATAAACCAATTTCAAAATCTGCAAAGCTAAAACCTAGCGATAATTTACTATCTTCAAGTACGCGTAGGGCATCTGCAAATTCATCCTTCACAATTGAAAATGAAACAGATGGCTTCACACCATCAATAATTGCCTGCACGATAATATCAACATTAATGCGATTTTCAGCAAGTGTCGTAAACATATCTGCTAATGAGGCATTTGAATAAGCATCATACCCAACAGTTAAGCGAATGATATCCGATTCAAAGGCCACCCCACGTACTAATAAATTTTTCTCCATTTCAACTTCCTCCTTCAACAAGGTTCCTTCTACATCCATTACACTTGAACGAATAATAACGGGCATTTGGAATTTTTTCGCTAGCTCCACCGCCCGTGGGTGTAAGATATGTGAGCCTAGATTAGACAGCTCTAACATTTCATCATAAGAAATCTCTTTCAACTTTTGAGCTGCAGGTATATGGCTTGGATCAGCTGTATACACACCGTCAACATTCGTATAGATATCTACTCGTTCAGATTTAAGGGCCGCGGCTATCGCAATCGCCGTCGTTTCAGCACCACCCTTCCCTAGCGTCGTAATATTCTGATCTTCATCGATGCCTTGTTCACCGGCAACAACCACAATTTCACCTTGTGCAAAATGCTCTTCAATACGCTTTACATCAATGTTTTCAATACGTGCATTATGATGAACAGCATCCGTCTGTACACCTGCTTGCCAACCTGTTAAAGACACCGCATCATAGCCCGCTTCCATTAGTGCCATCGCAAATAACGCACTCGTTAATTGTGAGCTCGTTGATAACAATACATCCAACTCACGCTTGGACACATCGTCTGATAACTCTCTCGCCATTGTTGTTAAATCCTGCGTCGTACGTCCCATTGCCGCTGCTACAACAACTACATCATAACCTCGCTCCTTTTCAGCAATTACTTTTTTCGCCACCTCTTGGATACGCTCTGTCGATGCAGTCGCTGGTCCACCGAATTTTAATACGATACTTCCCATCTGTCATTCCCCCTACACATTCTCGATTCGTTTGAACACAAAAAAAGACAGCCTTCACATACTGTGAAGAGCTGCCTGCAACATGTACAATTTATTAAAGCTTGCGCATGTGTGATAGCTCTCCGAAACATAAAGATTCGACAGTCTTACATCTCTTAAATGCAAAACCAGCACGACATCGGAAACAACGATGCCCTACTTCGGCAAGCTCCCCTTTCACACATTATCAGCGGATTTGTTCATCCTCTAATGGGCTACTATTGAATCTTGCACCTCTATCATCACTAAAATAGTGACTATTTAATTTATTTAATTGACCTTACCTTAGCACATGACTAGTCCTTTGACAATGCTTCCTGCTGAAAATACGTATAGATGTTACTTGCTAGGTTGGCTGGCATACCCGCTTCTTGTAGTTCAAGCTCATTTGCCTCGCGAATTTTCTTGACCGAGCCAAAATGTTTAAGTAGCTGTTGTTTGCGCTTTGGCCCAATACCTTCAATTTCATCCAGCACAGACTGTATGGCATGTTTTTCGTGCTGCTGACGTAAAAAAGTAATCGCAAAGCGGTGTACCTCATCTTGAATACGTTGTAGTAAATAGAAGCCATCACTTGTCCGTTTCAACGCAATAACTTCCGGTGGCTCACCAAATAATAGCTGTGACGTATTATGCTTATCATCTTTTGCTAAACCGGCAATTGGAATCGATAATCCGAGTTCATCTTCTAATACTTCACGTGCGACTTCGATTTGCCCTTTCCCTCCATCAACTAATACTAAATCAGGCAGCGGTAAGTTTTCTTTTAGCACACGAGTATAACGACGGCGAATAACTTCCTGCATCGCTCCGTAATCATCATGTTTGGCAGCAGTTCGAGTTTTGTACTTACGATACTCCTTTTTAGCAGGCTTACCGTCAATAAACACGACCATTGCCGACACAGCATCCGTACCATGCATATGACTATTATCAAATGCTTCAATTCGTAGCGGCGCAGCAATCCCCATTGCTTCACCAAGTGCCTCACAAGCGCCAATTGTTCGTTCTTCCTGTCGCTCAATAAGCTGAAACTTTGCCTGCACTGCGATTTCTGCATTCTTCGTGGCTAAGTCGACAAGCTCTTTTTTCTGCCCACGCTTTGGCGTTAGCACCTTCACATCAAGTAACTCTGTTAAAATCGCTTCATCAATAGCTTGCGGAATGAATATTTCCTTTGGCTTGATGTGCTCCGGCTTTTCATAAAATCGACCGACGAACGTTAAAAACTCTTCCTCTGCATCTCTGTATATTGGGAATATAGATACATCACGCTCAATGAGTTTACCTTGACGAACAAAAAATACTTGCACACACATCCAACCTTTTTCAACTGCATAGCCGAATACATCACGGTTTGTCGTATCACTCGAAACAATTTTCTGCTTCTGCATTACTGTATCGATATGTGTAATTTGGTCACGAAATTCCTTTGCTCGTTCGAACTCCAAGTTTTCCGCCGCTGCAAGCATTTTCTCTTCAAGCTCTTTTTTTACTGCCTCGACACCACCATTTAAAAACTTCGTCATTTCCTCTATCATATCCGTAAATACTTGCGGCTCGATATCTTTCACACAAGGCGCCAAGCATTGTCCCATATGATAATATAAGCAAACCTTTGATGGCAGCTGAACACATTTCCTGAGTGGGTACAAACGATCGAGCAATTTTTTCGTTTCACTAGCCGCATAGGCATTCGGATAGGGTCCAAAATATTTCGCCTTATCTTTTTTGACTTTACGAGTCGTAATCAAGCGTGGGTATTTTTCATTTGTAATTTTCAGGTAAGGGTATGTTTTGTCGTCCGTCAGCATGATATTGTATTTTGGATCATGTAATTTAATGAGATTCAACTCTAGAATAAGTGCTTCTATATTAGACGATGTGACAATGTATTCAAAGTCCTCGATTTCACTGACAAGTCGTTGTGTTTTTCCCTCATGCGTTCCAGTAAAATACGAGCGCACACGATTTTTCAGCACTTTTGCTTTACCGACATAAATGATGGTGCCTTGCCTGTCCTTCATTAAATAGCAGCCAGGCTGATCTGGTAATATTTCAAGTTTACGTTTGATTAAATCATTCATCGCCTACCTGCCTCCTTCACATTTCCTACTATTATACAATGTAAAAAAGCCAAGCACATCCTTAGATGGCCTGGCTCAGAAATATCTAGAATATTAAGCGTGTTTTGCGATGAAAGCTTCTAACGCTTCTTTTGGTTGGAAACCAACTGTTTTGTCGATTACTTCGCCATCTTTGAATAATAATAATGATGGAATCGACATAATTTGATATTGTGCAGCAGTACCTTGGTTATTATCCACGTCTACTTTCACGATTTTAGCAGCACTACCTGCAGCGTCAAGTTCTTCTAGAACTGGCGCGATCATTTTACATGGTCCACACCAAGTAGCCCAGAAATCTACTAACACTAAACCTTCTTTAACTTCTTCTTGGAAATTCGCGTCTGTTGCATGTACAATTGCCATTTGAAATCCTCCTTAAAACTAACTATGTTTGTAGTATAGCACGTTCAAAATACCTTGAGCGAACAATCTGCCTGGATTGTATATTTTATCCTAAAGCTCTGAAAAATAAGAGAGAAATGTCGAAAAATAGGCGTTTTGATTAAACCATTTTAATCACCACTATTAAAGTGGGAGGTTGATTTCCACTACGAGATGCTCGCTTTCCGCAGGCAAGCACCCTCCGCTACAATCAACTAAAAATGTAGTAATAACGTTAAGATAGAATATAAACTTACTACTTCCCTTCATTCCCATGATGACGCCCGCTATATACATAAGTTAACGTAATAAAGATATAAATGGCTAATGTAATCCCTGTGATGATAATCGATGTCGTGAAAATAATACCGATTAGGATTGCTACTAAAGCGATAATAGCTATCCACGTTGTATAAGGGAACCATTTAACCGCATAGGCACTTGTTTTTTCTGGCTGTATTTTACGCGATTTCAAATGTGCAATCGCAATGATTAACCAAATAAATAATACGGTATATCCTAGTGAACCCATTAGGAAATCAAAAGTCTTACTACCAGCAAATAAAGAAATAATTACGCCCATATATAAAGCTAATGTACACATCAGTATCGCATATACAGGAACTTTCTTTTTCGATAAATGCCCGAATATTTTAGGAATACGCCCATCCACAGCTTGTGTGTACAGTACACGTGATGAGCCGTATAATCCCGAGTTCATTGATGAAATAATCGCAAGTATTACAACAGCATTCATAATATGGTCTGCCCCAGGGATCCCAATCATTTTAAATACCATCACAAACGGACTTTCTGCTACCCCGTTTACTTCATACCAAGGAATTAAGCTAACAATAATAAAGAATGGCACTAAATAGAATGCGATGATTCGTAGCAATGTACTGCGAACTGCTTTGGGTACTACTTTTTCAGGATTTTTCGTTTCCGCCAACGTTATACCAATAATCTCAGTGCCTCCATAAGAATAGATCACCACAAGCATTGCAGCAATTAAGCCTGTTGGTCCGTTCGGTAAGAAACCACCATGTTCCTTTAAGTTTGAAAAACCAACAGCTGTGTGATCACCAAACGTGACAAGTAATAATACAAATCCTGCTATGATAAACACTACAATAACGGTAATTTTAATTAACGCAAGCCAATATTCCGTTTCTGCAAAAACTTTGACAGATAACAAATTAATAGCTGTAACTAATAAGGAAACGGATAATGCAAGAATCCAAATCGGATATTCCGGTAACCAATACTGAAGGAAAATCGCCGCAACCACTGATTCAGCTGCAATATTTAAAACCCACATTTTCCAATAAATCCAATCTAGAAAATAAGCAGGGTATTTTCCTAGAATCGATTGCACTAAATCTCTAAATGTTCTTGCATCACTATTGCGCACTGCCATTTCTGCTAGACCTTGCATAACAAATAATAGAATGATACCCCCTATTAAATATGCAATAAGTACTGATGGTCCTGCCAGATCAATGGCCGCACTGCTTCCTTTAAATAATCCTGCACCAATGGCACCACCTAATGCCATCATCGTAATGTGTCTTGAAGTCATTGTTCTCTGTAATTTCTGGTTGTCTTTTCCCATTTCCTTACCTCCTAAAATAAAAAACGGCATATCGTCTCTTTCTTCATCACTCGATGAAAGAAGAGACGATATGCCTTTAGCAAACCGCGGTACCACTCTTATTGGTTCTTCATGAACCCCACTTAAAAACCTGGTAACGAAGGTTAATCGTTAAAGAAAATAGAATAGTCTATCAATTCCATTTGCATTACCACTCCTAGGCAAGTTCAAAGTATTATTGGACTGCGTTGCACCAACCCGCAGCTCTCTTGACCGAATAATGAACTTTTACTACTCCTAATCTTTGTGTTTACTAAAATTATATTTATAACGTTTTAATTAATATCCAACACTGTACGGACCCGTTTTAATTCTGCCAACCTTTTATTTTATAATAATCCTCAAAATAGGATCATCATACTTCTGGTTGTCATTTTCCGTTTTTTCCACCTCCTAAAATAAAAAAGGCACATCGTCTCTTCCTTCATCATCTGATGAAAGAAGAGACGATATGCCTTTAGCAAACCGCGGTACCACTCTTTTTGGTTCTTTTTGAACCCTGCTTAAAAACCTGGTAACGAAGGTTAATCGTCGAAACAAATAGAATAGTCAGTCAATCTTGTTTGCTTCACCACTCATAGGTAAGTTCAAAGTATTATTGGACTGCGTTGCACCAACCCGCAGCTCTCTTTACCGAATAATGAGCTTCTACTACTCCTAATCATTGCGTTTCAAAATAAATTATATTCAAAAACTTTTAATTAATATCCATCACTATACCGGCTTACATTCTCAATGTCAACACTTTATTTTGAAATAGTAAATTAATTTTCAGTGAGGCCTTTGATTCTTTGCATTAAAAAGGTTAATCACAAAAAGGTGGGGTTGACATATTAAATAAAGCGTTTGTTGATTGGAGTGGAGCCAGCGTGACTCCTTGGGGATTAGCGTCACAGATAAGACCCTGGAACGAGCGTAGCGAGTGAAGCGGCTTATCGGACGCCCCCAGGAAAGCACGCTGGCGGAACGGAAATCAACCCCTTATTATGGTGATAAGCCATAAAAAAACAGGGAAGAAAAATCCTCCCTGTTACTGAAAATTATGCATTAACTTTTAATGCTTTGAATTCTTGAATTAGAAGAGGAATTACTTCAAATAAATCGCCTACGATACCGTAGTCTGCAACTTTGAAGATATTCGCTTCTGGATCTTTGTTAATCGCAACAATTACTTTTGAGTTAGACATACCCGCTACATGCTGGATTGCCCCCGAAATACCTGCTGCGATGTAAAGGTCCGGCGTTACTACTTTACCTGTTTGACCAATTTGTAATGAATAGTCACAATATTCTGCGTCACAAGCGCCACGTGAAGCACCAACTGCACCACCTAGTAAGGTCGCTAGTTCTTGTAGTGGCTCAAAGCCCTCTTCAGATTTCACGCCACGTCCACCCGCGATAACCACTTTCGCCTCAGAAAGATCGACACCTTCTGAAGTTTTACGTACCACTTCTTTAATAATTGTACGTAGATTTGTAATGTCAACGCTGATTGCAGACACATCGCCTGATTTACCTGTAACTTTTTCTAAAGGTACAATATTATTTGGACGAATTGTTACGAATACAACGCCGTCTTTTACTTTCAGCTTTTCGAAAGCTTTACCAGAATAAATTGGGCGAATGAATACAACATCATCTCCGGCACCTTCGATAGACGTTACATCTGAAATTAAACCAGATTGTAATTTACTTGCAATTTTTGGAGATAAATCTTTACCATTTGCAGTATGACCAAATACTATTCCTTGTGGATTTTCTTGTTCAATCACAGCAAGTAAAGCTTGTCCATAGCCGTCAGATGTATAGTCTTTTAAATGCGGATGTTCAACTGTTACAACACGGTCTGCACCGTACTCGAATAATGACCCCGCAAGACCTGCGACTGTATCCCCTAAAAGCACACCTACAACTTCGCCACCATCAGCGATTTGTTTAGCTGCCGCGATTGCTTCAAAAGAAACGTTACGTAAGCTTCCTTCACGAACTTCACCTAATACTAATACTTTTTTTGACATAGTATATTCCCTCCGTTACCCTCTAAAATTCAATTAAAGTCGATGATTTCAATCATTTACGAATTAGCATAAATGCCGATGAATTAAGTTAAACTACTTTCGCTTCTGTGTGAAGTAAATTCACTAGCTCTTTTACTTGAGCAGAAAGTTCGCCTTCTAATACGCGACCTGCAGCTTTTTGAGCTGGTAAGTAAATGTCAATCGTTTCGATTTTTACTTCTACATCATCTTCGTCGATATCCAAATCATCTAATTCAAGCTCTGCAAGCGGTTTCTTCTTCGCTTTCATGATACCTGGTAAAGATGGGTAACGAGGCTCGTTTAGACCTTGTTGAGCTGTTACTAAAAGTGGTAAAGATGTTTCGATTACTTCTGAATCGCCTTCGATATCGCGTACGATTTTCGCAGATGATCCATCAATTTCAAGATTAGTAATTGTTGTTACGTAGTTGATGCCTAGTAGGTCTGCAACACGTGGACCTACTTGGCCAGAACCGCCATCAATGGCAACGTTTCCAGTTAAGATAAGGTCGGCCTCTTTATCTTTTAAATACTCTGCTAAAATGAAAGCAACAGCATTTTGATCTAACTCATCTAAGTCGTCTTCTGTATTAATAAGAACCGCTTCGTCAGCACCCATTGCTAGAGCTGTACGCAGTTGCTTTTCTGCATCTTCGCCACCAATTGTGACAACAGTTACTTTACCGCCTTCAGCGTCACGCACTTGAATTGCTTCTTCAATTGCATACTCGTCGTATGGGTTGATGATGAATTCAGCGCCATCCTCTTGAATTTTACCACCCGACACAACGATCTTCTCTTCAGTATCAAATGTACGTTTAATTAATGCAAAAATGTTCATATATCCATACCTCCTGAAACTATTTTTAATTTCTAAGTAAACTTGTAAATATTATATATATTCAGTGTCGTTGAACCCCTTTTTCTTTATGCCATCGACACTGATGTATAACTATTTGCCGGTAAATACAGGTTCGCGTTTTTCTATGAACGCTTGGATACCTTCTTTTGCATCTTCTGTCACGAACACAGTACCAAAGGATGCAGCTTCTGCTTGGATACCTTCATGGAATGAAGCTGGTTTTGCATATTGAAGTGCTTCAATTGTTGTTTTAAGAGCAATTGGACTTTTCTTCGCAATTTTCTTCGCCAGTTTCAATGTTTCTTCCAGTAATGCTTCCTCTGCAAATGCACGGTTTGCAAGTCCCCATTGTACAGCTTCTACTCCTGAAATTGGGTCACTTGTAAACATCATTTCAGCCGCTTTTGCAACACCCACATAACGAGGTAAGCGCTGTGTGCCACCAAACCCTGGAATAAGCCCTAATTGCAATTCAGGTAAGCCTAATTTCGCTTTTTCAGTCACAAAGCGCATATGACAACTCATAGCAAGCTCAAGTCCGCCACCTAGTGCGGCGCCATGAATGGCTGCAATAACTGGTTTCGAAAACGTTTCTACACGTTCAAATACAACTTGCCCATGGTTTGAAAGCTTTGCAAACTCTTCCCCAGTTGCGACATCTGTAAACTCCTTAATGTCTGCACCAGCTGAGAAGAAACGTCCCTCACCATGAAGTACGATTACTCGAACAGCATCGTCGTTTTCTACTGCATTTAGCAATTCGTTGATTTCAGCAATCACCCCACCAGATAACGCATTTGCCGGTGGACGTGCAATGGTAACGATTGCTACCCCTTCTTCCACTTTCCACTTTAGAAACTCCATTTCTCCACATCTCCTTATGCTTTAATGCCGTTCAAAATTAGCTCTTGAACTTTTGGAACTTGCTCTAGTAGATCATATCGATATTCATTCATCACCCAAGAGGTAATCATTTCATCGATTGTTCCAAACACCATTTGACGGGCAAGCCTTACGTCCATCGTCTGGTTAAACTCACCTGAAAGCATACCTTCAATTAAAATTTGATCGAGCAGCTTTAAGTATTCTCTTAATACTGCATTAATCTTCAATCGTAACTCTTTGTTTGATTGTCGCAGTTCTAATTGTGTGACTGTTGCTAAATATCGATCTGTTACCAGAACATTAAAATGATTTTCAATCATTCGTGAAAGTTTGTCTTGAGACGTACTTCCATTTTCTATTATATCTTGTAATGACTCTACAAAAACAGCCATTTTTTCATTAAAGACAGAAATTAAAATATCTTCTTTATTTTTAAAATATAAATATATTGTTCCGTCGGCCACTCCGGCCTGTTTGGCAATTTTCGATACTTGCGCTTGGTGATAGCCATTTTCTGCAATTACAATTACAGCTGCATCAATAATTTGCTTGTATTTAGGCTTATCTCGTTTCATTTTTATTTCACCACCTAGGAAAAAACGTAAACACACTCTACATCCGAAAACCGTTAGAGAATCCTTAAACGAAAGTGACCCCTTTCACTTTCATCAGTGGGATCAAAACCAAATTGGTGATGTGGCGTGATTACTTAAAAATAAAAAATATGAAAATATGAATGCTCATTCATATTTTCATATTATATTTAACATTATGACTTGTCAATACTTTATCACGTAGTTATTTTGCTTCTTTACTCGCCATTTTTGTTTTTTCTTCATCTACTAAAGTACGTCTTAAAATTTTACCGACTGCCGTTTTTGGTAGTTCATCACGGAACTCGTAGTAACGAGGTACTTTAAACGCCGCTAAATGCTGACGGCAATATTTATTTAATTCGTCTTCGGTAATCGAATGTCCTTCTTTTAAAACAATATAAGCTTTTACAGTTTCGCCACGATAAGGATCTGGAATACCCGCCACAACGCATTCTTGAATTTCATCGCGCTCATACAACACTTCTTCTACTTCACGCGGATAAATATTGAACCCACCAGCAATGATTAAATCCTTCTTGCGATCTACTACATAGAAGTAGCCCTCTTCATCCATATAACCTAAATCCCCCGTTAAAAACCAGCCATCTGCAAATGTTGCTGCTGTATCTTCTGGTCGATTCCAGTAGCCTTTCATTACTTGAGGCCCTTTTACAGCAATTTCACCAACTTCACCGACTGGTAACTGCTCAGTATCACCTGAACGTAATATCACTGAATCGGTATTAGGCCATGGCAAACCGACTGAGCCGTTTATACGTTTACCCCAAATTGGTGTTGCATGTGAAACAGGAGACGTTTCTGTTAAGCCATATCCTTCGACAAGCTTCCCGCCTGTAACCGCTTCAAATTGCTCTTGCACTTCAATAGGCAATGATGCCGAGCCACTCAAGCAAGCCTTTATTGAAGATAAATCATATTTCGTAATGTCAGGATGATTTAATAGACCAATATACAATGTCGGTGCCCCTGGGAACAATGTCGGTTTTTGCTTATCAATTGTTTTCAACGTTGTTTCCGGATCGAATTTCGGCAATAACACCATTCGATTATGCGTAAATACAGATAACAACATGACCGTTGTCATCCCATACACATGGAAGAATGGTAAAACACCCATAATCGTTTCTTCCCCACGTACACATTCATACATCCACGCATCACACATCGACGTATTCGCAATCAGATTTTTATGTGTCAGCATTACACCTTTCGGGAAGCCTGTCGTTCCCCCTGTATATTGCAACAATGCAAGATCCTCTTCAAAATCAAAAGGCACTTCGATTGTTTTGATCGGTGAAGATTTCATAATCTCTGTAAATAAATGATTTTGCCCACTATGCTCTACCTTCACACTAAACCCATACTGCTTCTTTTGAATAAACGGATATACTAAATTTTTCGGAAACGGTAGGTAATCTTTAATCCCAGTCACAATGACATTTTCAAGTGCAGTTTCCTTAAGGACCTTCATGACGCGTGGATACAAAATATCCATAACCAAAATAACTTTCGCTCCCGAATCAGCCATTTGGTATTGAAGCTCTCGTTCTGTATAGAGTGGATTCGTCTGGACAACAACGGCACCAGCATACATTGCTCCGTAGTAAGCGATTACACTTTGTGGCGTATTAGGTAACATAATCGCCACTCGGTCACCTTTTTCCACCCCAAGCGACTGCAAATAATTGCCGAACCTAAGCGACGACTCGTAAAGCTCTGTATACGTCAAATCTCTACCCATGAAATGAATGGCTACTTTAGCCGGATTCGCTTTATAAGCACGTGTCAAAAATTCTTGCACTGGAATTTCCTCAAACGATAAAGTCGATGGTATTTCTTTAGGATAATTTGCTAACCATGGTTTTTCTGTCATACGTCCTCTCCCCCTTGTCCGAAACTTTGTAAATCCTTATTTCCATTATAATGAAAAAGAAATACACTTTCAAACACAAAAATAGAAAATAATTGCATTTTCGATTAATTATTATGCATTATTGAACATTTATATGAATACGCAATATTACTTGGAAGTGCTGATTCTCAATGAATACTCATTCATTCCTTCGCTATTTATGAAAGATTTGCCGATTGTATTCCTATTGTGAAAAAATAAAATATTTTTTGTACTTTTTAGATTTCGGGAGAATAATGATGATTTTTCAGGAGATTTTGTAGGAATGATACTGTAGCGCTAATGAAAAAGTGAAGTGAGAGTGGGAAGTTTGGTTGAGCGCGGCGTGACTTGACCCGAGCGGTGTGTTGCTCGACCTGAGCGCGGCGTGACTTGACCTGAGCGGTGCGTTGCTCGACCTGAGCGTGGCGTGACTTGACCCGAGCGGTGTGTTGCTCGACCTGAGCGATGCGTTGCTCGACCTGAGCGCGGCGATGCTCGACCTGAGCGATGCGTTGCTCGACCTGAGCGATGCGTTGCTCGACCTGAGCGTGGCGATGCTCCACCTGAGCGCGGCGTTGCTCGACCTGAGCGCGGCGATGCTCCACCTGAGCGTGGCGTTGCCCGACCTGAGCGATGCGATGCCCGACCT
>NZ_JBIWCX010000006.1:0-212573 GCF_044761695.1 Lysinibacillus sp. NPDC097287 | reverse complement strand
CTGAGCGATGCGTTGCTCGACCTGAGCGATGCGTTGCTCGACCTGAGCGATGCGTTGCTCGACCTGAGCGATGCGTTGCTCGACCTGAGCGATGCGTTGCTCGACCTGAGCGATGCGATGCTCGACCTGAGCGTGGCGTGGCTCGACCTGAGCGCGGCGATGCCCGACCTGAGCGCGCGTGACTTGACCCGAGCGGTGTGTTGCTCTACCTGAGCGATGCGTGACTTGACCCGAACGGTACAAGTTTCATCGTTCAACTACTCTATAGTTGATATAGCATCTGATTATTTTGGCCCTTTCTTTCCGTACAATAATCTTGCAATAACCTTTTCGTGATATGTCTATTTGGTAGTTCTAAAAAGTGACGGGCTGTTTCTGTATTGATTTGGTCATTGATTAACATACGATAGTCTTGTAAAGCTTGATGATGTGCCGTTTTGTCATACATTTTACAGTGAGTGCAAAACCAATTTTTCTTATTTCGAATTAACTTCTTCTGTATACACTGACGACAGTAAACACCTTTTTTAATAGCCTGAGGATCAATATTGTAGTAAGTACAAAATGAAGGTATTTGATATACACGATGGTGTTCCATTAAAAGATGCCCAATTTTTTCAGATGGAATTTTCGATTGTGACTGCTTGTTCAGTACATGCTGTCTTAGAAAATGGGCCAATTCACGTATCATTAAAACTGGAAATTGCCCCTCATCATATTGAATTTCCGCATTATTAAACGGAAAAACGATAACCCCCGTTACATCTACTTGAACCTGTTGCCGTTTAAAAAATTTATCCAAACCAAAAACATATTCCTCAAGTTGGATTTCAGGATGATTGAAGATATGCCGCTCTCCAGTTTCTAATGTACGTATCAATTGACGAGGCTTTAGCTTCAATTGAATACTACCTCGAATATTTTTACTTTCAATAATCACAACATCATAAGGTGTAATCACGACAATATCTAGTTGAATTGGTATGGGTGCAGGTAGAGAAATATTGTGCAAAATCACAATCTCTAATGTATTCGCTAATTTTTGTAACTGTTTAATAATATGTTGCTCTCCAAAATCACCCGCTTCTTGTTGTTGCAATTCTTGTGAAAATTTAGTGTAAAGTGGATGGCTTGTATCTAGCCGCTGTATTAATGTGCGCAGTCCTTTTATCATAAACGCCTCCTCAAAAGTTTTCAAAATCATCCTCTCACTCCTTCTTTTTGCCTCGACTATAGCAAGTTTTTAGGTTCATGCCTATACCTTTTCCAAAACAAAAAATTTGTCCCTTTCAAAACAAAGGTTTGCTGAAATTTCAGTAAAACTTGTGGATAAATGTAATGAGAAAAGCAAGGGTCCGGTATTTAGTGACCTTACCAGAACATTCACCCGGTCCTCCTGAGCGTTAAGCGATCTTACACGAGCGTTTCCCCAGTCTCCCTGAGCGTTGAGTGACCTTACACGAGCGTTTCCCCGGTCTCCCTGAGCGTTGAGCGATCTTACACGAGCGTTTCCCCGGTCTCCCTGAGCGGAAAAAGATCTTACCCGAGCGTTTCACCGGTCCCCCTGAGCGGAAAAAGATCTTACACGAGCGTTTCTCCGGTCTCTCTGAGCGGAAAATGACCTTACACGAGCGTTCCCTGGTCCACCTGAGCGGAAAATGACCTTACACGAGCGTTCACCTGGTCCACCTGAGCGGAAAAAGATCTTACCCGAGCGTTTCCCCGGTCCCCCTGAGCGGAAAATGACCTTACACGAGCGATAAGCATCGACGATTAATTTAAACAAAAAAACACATCCAAGATTCTTTCCTTGGATGCGCTGTATAGGTTAATTATTCATCATATAATAGACGCCGACTGCTAAAAATGCGATACAAACGACGATTAAAACTTTTGCCAATTTTTCCATATATCTACACTCCTATGCGATACTTGCACCAATGACAAATGACAGACCGACTGAAATAGTAAATGAAATAAGTCCGACTGAACGATTGTCGTTGGCGATTTCTTCATCAACATTAAAGCGCGGCGTCATAAATTCAAATAAGAAATATGCCACAATTAATAAAGTGAAACCAAAAAGGCCCCATCCAATCATTTCGCTCAGTGTATTGTGACGTTCAATGGCGTAGCGGAAAATATTACAAATCCCTAAAATTTTCCCGCCTGTTGCAAGTGCTACCGCGACGTTACCTTTTTTAATTTCATCCCAATTTTTATATTTCGTAACGACTTCGAATAATGCCATTGAGACGACTAAACATAATACAACAACACTAAAATACCCTGCCGTTTCGACAATTGGATAGTGCCAAAAGCTAGAATCTAGCATTTTCTCAGTCCCCTTTACCTTAATAATGTCTAGTTATTTCAATTCGACAACCGTGACTCCGAAACCACCTTCGCCCGCTTCACCAAAACGGAAGGACTTCACACGCTTGTGCTTTTTCAAATAACCCTGGATTCCTTGGCGTAACGCACCGGTGCCAACACCATGAATGATTGAAACACGACCATAATTGGCTAACAGGGCATCATCGATATACTTTTCTGTTCGAATCAATGCGTCTTCATAGCGTTCACCGCGTAAATCTAATTCTAGTTTCACATGGCTATCACGATTTTTGACACCAGCCACACGTTGGACTACTTCTTTTTCTGGCTTAATGTATTCTATATCGCTGTCAGCAATTTTCATTTTTAAAATACCCATTTGGACAACCCATTCGGCATCGGATATTTTTTCAAGTAATGTACCTCGTTGTCCATAGCTTAACACCTTTACTTCGTCGCCGACAACTAAGTTTTGCGCACGTGCTTTTACTTGTGCTGCTTTTTTCAATACTTTGTTGCTTTCTAGTGGTGCTGCTTCCTCTAGACGTTTACGTGCTTCGATAAGCTCATGTTCTTTGACTACTTGGTTGGCATTTTTGCGCATTTCACGAAGCTCTGCAATGATCGATTCGGCCTCAGCTTTTGCTTCATCTACAATTTTGCGTGCTTTTTCTTTTGCTTTCTTCTCGAGAGCTTCTTTGCGCTCATCATAGGCTTGTAGTTTCCCTTGTAGTTCCTCACGTAATGCTTCTGATTCTAACAGTAATGCATGGGAACGTTCGGCGTCGTCCTCAGACTGACGGCGAGATTCTTCAAGTGAAGCAATCATCGACTCGACTTCATGACGGTCTGTGCCAGTGAAGTTTTTCGCACGGTCAATGATTGATTCAGGTAAACCAAGGCGGCTCGAAATTTCGAAGGCATTTGAACGTCCCGGTACACCGATCAGTAAACGATAGGTTGGGCTCAATGTTTCAATATCGAACTCAACACTTGCATTTGCAACGCCTGGTCGATTATAGCCGTATGCTTTTAGCTCAGGATAGTGAGTTGTTGCCATTAAGCGAGCACCTCTACCGTGCACCTCATCTAAAATTGAAATTGCTAAGGCGGCACCCTCTTGTGGGTCCGTTCCAGCGCCTAATTCATCAAATAACACGAGTGATTCATGGTCGAAGTTTTTCAGAATCTCAACAATGTTCACCATGTGAGAAGAGAACGTTGAAAGAGATTGCTCGATCGATTGCTCATCCCCGATATCAGTAAATACTTGTTCAAATACAGCGAGCTCTGATCCATCTAATGCGGGTACTGGTAGGCCAGCCTGTGCCATTAATGTACAAAGTCCAACAGTTTTTAATGTTACAGTTTTACCACCAGTATTTGGCCCAGTGATAACTACCGACGTAATATCTTTTCCAAATTCAATGTCATTAGGGACAGCCGTTTCGATTGGTAGTAGTGGATGACGCGCTCGTACAAGGCGAATATAGCCATCTTTATTCACTTTCGGCTTTGTGCATTTATTAGCTTGACCATACTTACCTTTTGCTAAAATAACATCGATTTCACCTAATATTTTTACGAGATTGAAAAGGTCTGGTGCGACTTCCTCCACCATGGCACTGAGTGCTAATAAAATGCGCTCAATTTCCGCTTGTTCATTCATTTTTAAGCGGTGAATTTCGTTATTAGCTTGAACCACTGAATCTGGTTCGATGAATAGTGTTTGGCCAGAAGAAGATTGGTCATGCACAATACCGCCGTAATGATAGCGGTATTCCTGTTTGACTGGAATAACGTAGCGGTCATTACGAATCGTAACGATTGCATCTGACAGCATTTTTGTCGCATTACTGCCCCGTGTTAAGCTTTCCAGTTTAGATCTTACTTTCGCTTCTTCTGAACGAAGTGATTGACGGATTGAGCGTAGTGTTTGACTCGCTGAATCTGTCACGCCACCGTTGTCATCAATACAGTTATTAATTTCATGTTGTAAACCTGTAAGTACTGGCATTGATTCTTTTTTATCGATAAAAAGTGGAATTTCAATCGCAGCATCTGCTTCGATATCTTCGATGAAATTTCGAAGGATACGGCTTGCACGAATCGTACTCGACACTTCCATTAATTCCATCGCGGATAACATCCCACCAATTTGCGCACGTCTTGCCGCTGGGCGTATATCGAAAATGCCACCCAAAGGTACATTACCTTTGATACGTAAAATGGATAGACCTTCATCCATTTCTTCTAATAATTGCACTACTTTTTCAAAGTCCGTTTGTGGCACAAGCTCATCAATAGCAGACTTCCCGATAGAAGATGTACAATGTTTTGCCACTAACTGACGTACTTTTACATATTCTAGTGTTTTCAATGCGCGCTCTGCGATCATCGAGAACACCTCCTCAACCTATTTATTTCGTCTAATGAACGCCTCGAACTGCTCTTGCGTCCATGTATTTACAATCATATCTTTCTTCAACCAAGCTTTATTGGCATAACGAACACCTATATCCATAAAACGGAGCTGGTCAATCGCATGTGCATCCGTGTTGATCGCAACAGGTACACCTGCCGCTACCGCCATTTCCAAATGTTCTACACATAAATCTAAACGATATGGATTGGCATTTAACTCTAAAATTTTACCATATTCCTTCGCCCATGTAATGAGCTGCGCCATATCTGGATTGTACCCAGCGCGGTCCTCAATAATTCGGCCCGTTGGATGCGCGATCATGTGGACGTATGGATTTTGCATCGCTGTTAGTAGTCTTGCCATAATTTTGTCTTGTGATTGCGTAAAACTTGAATGGATTGAAGCAATTACAAAATCCAACTCACGCAATACGTCATCTTCAAAGTCTAAAGTGCCGTCGGGTAAAATATCCATCTCTGTTCCCGCATATAAATGAAAGTCTGGATGTGCCTTGTTAAACGCGTCGATTTCCACTCTTTGCTTTTCTAATCGCTCTGGTGTTAAACCATTCGCCACTTTCAAATACTGTGAGTGGTCCGTGATAACGCTATAGCGATAGCCACGCTCAATCAACGCCTCTCCCATTTCAGCCACTGAATATGCACCGTCTGACCAAGTTGTATGCATATGTAGATCCGCCACAATATCCTCTAACTTCACTAAATCAGCAATTTCTTCGGTACGTTCAAATTCCGTCTTACCTGTTCGTAAACTCGGTGGAATAAACGGTAAATCAAAGTGATTAAAAAATTCTGTTTCATTCGTAAATGTTAATACCGAGCCGTCTTCTTGTTCGACACCGTATTCACTAATTTTCTCGCCGCGCGATTTTGCAATTTGGCGCAAGCGTACATTATGATCCTTTGACCCTGTAAAATGATGCAATGCCGTGGCATATTCCGCATCTTTCACTAAACGGAAATCCACACTCACTGGCTCATCACGGTCTAAAATAACGGAAATTTTCGTATCACCAGCAGCCACAACTTCTTGTATCGCTAGCTCACTCAGTAACTTTTCACGTACTGCCTGGGCAGCCTCTGTTACGACAATGAAATCTACGTCCTTGCTCGTTTCAGCGGCGCGTCGGAAACTACCAGCTACAGAAAAACGCTCTACTTCTTCCATACTACTTAGAAGCGCTTCAATTTGTAAAACGACAGGCTCTAGTTGCCAAATAGGTAGACGCTCTGAACGATTTGCAAAGTTGGCCAGCTCCTTTAAAATCTTTTCTTCTGTTTTTGCTGCAAAACCAGCCAGCTCACGCACTTTTCCGGCCTCACACGCGGCTTGTAAGCTCTCTGCAGAATCGATCCCAAGCTCTTGATGTAGCTTGGCGATTTTTTTGCCACCTAGTCCTGGTAGCTTTAATAATGGTAGCAATCCTTTTGGCACAATCTCTTCTAGTTCTTTTAGTAAGCTCGATTCACCAGTTGCGATTAAATCTTCAATCACCGCCGCGGTACCTTTACCGATACCTTTTAGCTTTGTCACATCATCCATTTCACTTAGGGAACGCTCGTCGGTTTCAAGTGCCCCCGCTGCTTTTCGAAAAGCAGATACCTTAAACGGGTTTTCGCCTTGTAATTCCATATATAATGCAATTTTTTCGAGTGTACGAATAATTGTTTTTTTGTTCATGTGAAATTCCTCCTATCGTAAAAACACTTCCCTCAGGTGCAGAGAGAAGTGTACAGTTTGCTATTTCATATAAATATACCACCAATTTTGGAACATCTTCGTAATGATCGGTGTATGCTCCAAAATCAAACCTGACAACAGTGACTTCGACATTAAATTTTGAATTGGTGCGATTGGTAACAACGCCACCACATAGAGCGCGATAAACATCAATAAATAATACTCAACAACACCAAGAAGCCCACCAAGTAAACGATTTAATGATTGCAGTACCGGTAAATACGCGATAAAATCAAAAATTGAGGCTACAATTTGTAGTGTTATTTTCACGGCAAAGAAAATCACAGCAAACGCAATGACACGGTAAAACGTACTATCTAAATCTAAACTATCAATCACAACACCAAGACTTCCCGTTTCGGTTACACCCGGATACGGCACCCAGAACACAAATTTTTGTGCAAGAGGCTTATAATAAATGTACGCAACAATCAATGCAATCACAAAGCTAAGCATATGCATACTTTGGACGATTAAGCCACGTTTTGCACCAACTATTAGTCCAACAAGTAACACTATTAATATTATTAAATCAAGCATGCAATTCAACCCTTTAACTTTTTCAATTCTTCTTCTAAATCTTCCATTTGTTCCTTTAGTAGCAAATAATCATGAACAGTATTTGCAGCTGTTAGGACGGCTAATTTTGTACTATCAAGTGATGGATTATGTATGTTAATCTCGCGCATACGATCATCTACAATCGAAGCGACGAGCCGCATATGTCCAATTGATTCTGTGCCGACCATTTTATAAGTTTGCCCATATATTTCCACAGAAATTCTGTTTTTTTCTTGGTTTTCCATAGCCGCACCCTCCAATAAAATCTATTCGCTCACGATTTTAACTGTGAAATGAACAATATTTTTACCATCACATACAAAAAAGCTATTTCTTATCATACCATGAAAGGTATAAAATTGTGAACAATCAGGACAGAAAGGAATGGTTTTATGTCAAATATTGTACTTTTAATTCCCAGCAATGTGCAAAAAGAGGTGATGTCCTTCTATGCAAGCAATTTTGTGGAGCGTAAAGCGCCAGGCGTTATCTTCGCCGCAAAACTATCAGATACATCGATTACACTCTATAAATCTGGCAAACTAATGTTTCAAGGAGGCGGCGCAGAACGTGAAGCGGTACGTTGGGGACGCGAACAAACTAGCACGGTTGCAACAGGTGTAGCGGCAAAAATCGGAGCAAAAGGAGACGCTTTACCAGAGGGCTTTGCAGCTATGTCAGTCCTTGGCTCAGATGAAACTGGCACTGGTGACTACTTTGGTCCAGTCACAGTTGCTGCCGTCTATGTACCTGCTTCAAAAATCGAACTAATACATGAGCTCGGCGTGAAAGATTCAAAAATGCTAACGGACGACTATATGCGCCGCATCGCCCCTGATTTGCGTGCAGCCTGTGTTCACAGCGTGTTAGTGCTACGCAACGAAAAATACAATAAAATCCAAGCAAAGGGCTACTCCCAAGGAAAAATCAAAGCCATGATGCATAATCAGGCATTAGGTCACGTGCTAACGAAAATGGCGCCAGAGAAACCTGACCACATTTTGATTGACCAATTCGCGGAGCGTGGCGTGTACTACAATTACCTAAAAAATGAGAAGGAAGTTGTGCGTGAAAATGTGCTCTTTTCAACCAAAGCAGAACAATTGCACGTAGCCGTTGCGACAGCGTCAATTTTAGCACGTGCGTCATTTTTAAAAGAAATGGACCGCTTGAGTGAAGAAGCCGGCATGGAACTATTGAAAGGCGCTTCCGGAAAAGTAGATCTGATGGCGGCTCGCATTTGGAAGCAACAAGGTGAAGAAAAGCTCCGTGCTATGACAAAATGGCACTTTGCCAATACAGAAAAAGCTCGGAAAATGATGAAGTGAGGAGAGATTAAGGGATGGGTTGAGCGACCTGGACTCGATGTTGAGCGACTTTAAGCCAAACTTGAGCGACCTGAACCCGATGTTGAGCGACTTCAAGCCCAACTTGAGCGACCTAGACTCAATGTTGAGCGACTTCAACCCAAACTTGAGCGACCTAGACTCAATGTTGAGCGACTTCACATCAACATTGAGCGACCCAGGTAACAGGTTGAGCACCACACCCTCAACCATGCTCAATCTCACTTCAATATTTGATACACAGTATTACTTGTAACACCATTTTTCCGAAAACAGGTAGATTGCAGCATTCGTTTGACATGATGACGATTAGGTAGGCATAAAAATCGTTGGGCTTGTTGATTAGTAATTTGTTTGCTGATTAACAAGCTATAATCATGCAGTGCTTGAAGATGTGCATTTACATCTTGGTGTTGGCATTGGGGGCAAAGCCATTTAAATTTCTCACGCCGCATTTTGTCAAATTGGCAATTTGGACAGATTACACCCTGCTTTATATATTTCGGGTCAATTTTGTAGTAGTCACATAATGGGAATGGCATAAAAGGCTGATGGTGATGGAGAAGTAGTTGGATAATTTTACGACTATCAACTAGTGGATTTTTGGAGCTTCGTTGGCGTAGATAATTTGATAATTCGCGCAAAACAAGCACAGGAAATTGACCATCTTCATACTCAATACTGGCGTTGTTGAAAGGGAAAATGATGATACCTTCTACATTCATCTTCACCTGATGGCGATTAAAAAAATCCGACAAGTTGTATACATATTCCTCTAATTGAATCTCTGGATGATTAAAGATACTTCTCTCCCCATTATCAAGGACTCGTATCATTTGACGCGGCTTCATTTTCAGTTGAATATGCCCTCGGATATTTTTACTTTCTACAATTATTACCTCTGATGACGTGATGATTACGACGTCAAGTTGCATCGGAACTGGTTTTTGAATCGCTACATTATGTAGTACTTTCAGGTCAAGCGGGTATGACAGTTTTTCTAGTTGCCGCATGATAAATTGCTCACCATGATCACCTGCCTCAGCTTGCAGAACCTCTTTCAAAATTTTCGGGTAAAGTGGGTGGCTCGGCATTAATCTTCTCGCTAATGCACGCAAACCTTGTGTCATCGACGATTCTTCAAATGGCTTCATAATCATCGGAACCCCTCCCCTCCTTTTTTCACTCGACTATAACAAGGAATTCTATCCGTGCCTAGACACTTCTAGAAACTATTTTTTTCACTAAGGAAACCGCCCATAAATCTTAATTTCCGTGTTTTTTTGTGGATAACTAAAAAAGGAGGCAATTTAGTTGCCTCCTTTTACTTGTTCAGTATCCGTGCGAAGAGACCTTTTTCAACGGGCTTTTCTTCGACAGTTTGTTCACGCTGCTCGACTTGCAGACGATTAAGGACATTCATAATCGCGCTATTTTGCTTTTCGACACGGTCGAGCTGTTGTTGATGCATTGCACTTGGTTCGTTCGCTTTTTCCAGTAAATGCTGCATCATTGAGCCTAGCTCTTGCTTTAATGTATTATTTTGCGCCATTAATAGCTCATTCTGTTGACGCTGTGTTTGAATAAGCTCCAGTAGCTGTGCATTTTGTTGCTCAATCCCATACACATGCCCAGCAAGCAGCTCCATTGACTGGCATAAATCATCGTACTTCGCTACTTCTAGCACTTGCTGTGGTGCGACACTTTCTAGCTTAAAACCTGGCGCAACCACAACCTGTGCGGCATCCTTCAACCTCATGCCTCGCTCTTTATTTAATGTGATTAACGCCTTAAAAATAGCGACATCTTTGTCAGTAAATTGACGATAATTGCGGTGATCGCGTTCCACCACATGGCCACATTCATCTAAAATTGCGACGTAATTATTGACAGAGGCTTTGCTAACCCCGACTAGTACGGCGAAATCTGCCGTCGTATATTTACTACTCTTCATACTTCTACGGTGCTCCTTCATCGTTGCTTATGTATTTGTACAAATTATAGCATTTTTATATGAAAAAAGGTTGCCCGACATATCTTTAGGCAACCTTTTTATCATAAATTATTAACGTACTTCTGTACCTTCGATTGTTGCGATGGCTTTTAGTACTTTATTGTGTGCTGCGACAACTTCTTCGTCCGTTAATGTACGTTCTGGATCGAAGTATGTTAATGAGAAGGCAACTGATTTCTTGCCTGCTTCCATTTTCTCGCCTTCGTACACGTCGAAAATACGGATGTCTTTTAGTAATTTTACTTTTGCTGCGCGAATCGCTGATACAACTTCGCCTGCTGCTGTTGCACGATCCAACACAAGTGCGATATCACGAGACATAGCTGGGAAACGTGGCACTGGTGTGTAACCTAGTGGTGCTTCGTTTGATGAAGCGGCTAGTAATGCCACTAAATTCATTTCCATCACATACGTATCTTTAACGCCCCATGCTTTTTCCTCTGCAGGGTGCAGGCCACCAATAATACCGACCTGCTCGCCGTCTAGTAAAATACTAGCTGTACGACCTGGGTGTAAGCCATCTACTTCTACTTTGGCAAATGAAATACGCTCGCCTAAGCCAAGTTTACCAACAACACCCTCTACTACGCCTTTTAAGACGAAGAAATCTACTGCTTTTTTCTCACCTTGCCAAGCATGATCTACCCATTTACCAGTTAACACAGCTGCAACATGTTCTTCTTCGTAAGGTAGACCTTCTGATGTTTGGCCTAAGAATACAGAACCCACTTCATATAGAGCAACTGAATCCGCACGACGCGCTACATTATAAGCTGCTGCTTCGATTAAATGCGGGATTAAGCTTTGACGTAGTGTAGAACGATCTTCACTCATCGGCATTAATAAACGAGTAACAGGCTCAGCTTTTAGGGCAAAGCGTTGAGATAAGCTTTCTGACGTTAAAGAATATGTTACTGCTTGATATAGTCCAGCACTTTCCATGAAGTTACGCACAACACGGCGTTTCGCTTGGTAAGGAGTTAAGCGTCCAACTTGCGCACCTTCTGGTAAAGTCATCGGGATTTCATCGTAGCCGTAAAGACGTGCGATTTCTTCCACGATATCTTCTTCGATTTTAATATCTTGACGACGAGTTGGTGCATCGACGATTAACATACCGTTCGCCGCTTCTACGTTGAATTTTAGACGCTCTAAAATTGCTAACATTTCTTCTAAAGAAATTTTCATACCTAGACGCTCGTTGATGAAGTCAGGTGATACAACAACACGTGCAGGCGTTTTATCTAATTCGTCTACGATACAAGTACCTTCAAGTACTTCACCGCCAGCTAGTTCAGCAAGTAATGCCGCTGCACGTTCAGCTGCAGGTAAAACACGGTTTGGATCGACACCTTTTTCAAAACGAGCAGAAGCATCAGAACGAAGACCTATTTCACGTGAAGTTTGGCGTACTGTTAAACCATCAAAGTAAGCAGATTCGATTACTACAGTTGTCGTCGTTTCTGTTACTTCAGAGTTCGCACCACCCATAATACCCGCGATTGCTACTGGCTCTTTACCATTTGTAATAACTAGATCAGACGCTTTTAATGTACGTTCTTGGTCATCTAAAGTCGTGATTATTTCGCCTTCTGTTGCTTTGCGAACAACAATCTCGCCTGTTGCAAGACTATCGTAGTCAAATGCGTGAAGCGGTTGACCGTACTCCATTAAAATGTAGTTTGTAACATCGACTACGTTATTGTGTGGACGTACGCCAGCTGCCATTAAACGGTGTTGTAACCACATTGGTGATTCAGCAACTTTCACGTTTTTCACAACTTTTGCTACGTACATAGGATTCGCTTGTAAATCTTCCACGCGAAGTTTTAATACGTCCTCCGCTTTTTCAGAAGATGTACTATATGAAATCTCTGGGTACTTTACTTCCTCAGAAAGAATTGCGCCAACTTCGTACGCTACACCTAGCATAGAAAGTGCATCTGAACGGTTTGGTGTTAAGCCTAGCTCTAACACTGTGTCGCGTAAGCCTAAAAGTGCAAGCGCATCAGAACCCGGCTCTGCATCTGCAGGTAATACATAAATACCCTCTGCATAAGCTTTCGGTACAAGCTTGCCTTCAATACCTAGCTCTTGTAATGAACAAATCATCCCGTTTGACTCATGCCCACGTAATTTTGCTTTTTTAATTTTGATGCCGCCTGGTAAATGTGCGCCAGGACGTGCAACGATTACTTTTTGACCTGCATCGACATTTGGTGCACCACAAATAATTTGTTGTGGCTCAGCTTCCCCAACGTCTACTTGGCAAATATTTAATTTATCCGCTTCAGGGTGTTTTTCTTTCGATACGACATGACCGACTACAACTTTATCCATACCACTTGCACGGTCGATTACTGCATCTACTTCAATCCCAGAGCGCGTAATTTTTTCTGCTAACTCTTCAGGTGCTAAGTCCTGAGTGTTTACATAATTTTTTAACCATTCTAATGAAACTAACATGTAATTTTCTCCTCCTTAGCCTTCCGTACGCTCGAATTGTGATAAGAAACGCGTGTCATTTGTATAGAAATGACGAATATCATCCACACCGTATTTCAGCATTGCAATACGCTCTGCACCCATACCGAACGCAAAACCAGAAACTTTCTTCGGATCATAGCCTGACATTTCTAGTACTCTTGGATGCACCATACCCGCACCTAAAATTTCAATCCAGCCAGTACCTTTACAGATGTTACAGCCTGAGCCGCCACACTTGAAGCAAGAAATATCCATTTCAACAGAAGGCTCTGTGAACGGGAAGAAACTTGGACGTAAACGAATTTCACGGTCTTCACCGAACATTTTCTTCGCAAACATACCTAAAGTACCTTTCAAATCACTCATGCGAATATTTTCGCCGATTACAAGACCTTCAATTTGCATGAATTGATGTGAGTGCGTTGCGTCATCATTGTCGCGACGGAAAACTTTCCCTGGGCAAATAATGCGGATTGCTTCACCTTTTTTCGCTTCCATTGTACGCGCCTGAACTGGAGACGTCTGTGTACGTAATAATATTTCCTCGGAAATATAGAATGAATCTTGCATATCACGTGCAGGATGACCTTTTGGTAAATTTAGTGCCTCGAAGTTATAATAGTCTTTTTCCACTTCAGGGCCTTCTGCGATCTCGTAGCCCATACCGATGAATAAGTCTTCAATTTCTTCAATAACACGTGTTAATGGATGACTGTTACCAACTTTAATAGCACGACCCGGTAATGTTACATCGATTGCTTCAGTTGCTAATTTTTCAGCAATTGCTGCCTCTTCAAGAACAGCCACTTTAGCCTCAAGCTGAGCTGTCACGTTTTCACGTACAGTATTCACTAAAGCTCCCATTTTCGGGCGCTCCTCAGCCGATAATTTACCCATACCTTTTAATAAATCCGTAATTGGACCCTTTTTCCCTAAATACGCCACACGCACATCATTTAATTCTTTTAAGTTTGCTGCTGTTTCAATCTTCGCTAGCGCTTCTTGCTCTAACTGTTTTAATTGCTCTTCCATGTGTAAAACCTCCTTGACTCATCTCGATAAAAACAAAAAACCCCGCCCCTATGAAAGGGACGAGGACATAATTCGCGGTACCACCCTAGTTATTGCACGACAAAATTACATGCAATCACTTCATTGACATAACGACTAAGATTAAAGCCGGCTTACCTTTACAGCAAAATGCTGGTCCCGGTAGCTGCTCACAGGCTGAATTCAAAACTGCATTGGCACGGCGTCGGCTTTCAATCTGCGGCCTACGCTCCCTGTCGTCCATTCACAATCTTTACTACTTCCCGGTCAAAGCATTTATTATAAATTATTTACATTCAAATGTGATTATACAATAATATGGCACTGCAATTCAAGAGGAATACCATCCTCATGAAAGTCTATCGACAATTATCCGTTACTTTTTCAACTTTGCCATCTCATCTGCAACAAACTGTACATTCGTACCAACAATGACCTGAATGCTGTGCGGTCCTATAATATTAATGCCAAACACGCCGGTGTCTTTAATCTGCTTCTGATTGACCCTCCCCATCTCCTTGACTTCAATACGTAAACGCGTCGCACAATAGTCAATAGATACGACATTAGCAGAACCACCTAAGCCTTCGTAAATATCAGCGGCTAACTTTGCGAAGGATTTATCCGATGAAATTGCTGAGAATTCCTCCTCTTCATCTTCACGACCTAGCGTTTTCAAATTAAATTTCACAATTAAGAATCTAAATACAAAGTAGTAAATCACGGCAAACACTAACCCTTGCAACACCAACATGAGTGGCATATTGGCCAGTGGCAATTGCATGCTTAAGATATAATCGACAAACCCTGCACTAAAGCTAAACCCTGCAGTCCACTGGAAAGAAGCCGCGATGAATAAAGAAAGACCCGTTAACGCCGCATGCACCACATAAAGCATAGGTGCTAAGAACATGAATGAAAATTCAAGTGGCTCAGTAACACCTGTAAAGAATGATGCAAAGCCTGCTGCAAGCACTAAAGATGCGACTTGCTTTTTCCGTTTAGTTTTCGCTGTATGATACATTGCAAGACCTGCAGCCGGTAAGCCAAACATCATGACTGGAAAGAAACCAGCTTGATACATGCCCGTTACCCCTTTAACACCAGAGCCATCCCAGAGCTTCCCGATATCATCAATACCTATTGTGTCAAACCAGAATACAGAATTTAATGCATGATGTAAGCCCGTAGGAATTAATAGACGGTTAAAGAAACCATACAAACCAGCACCTGTAGCACCTAAAGCACTAATGCTTTCACCGAATGATACCAATGCGCCAAATACAATTGGCCAAATATAAAATAACAGTGCGGAAACAAAAATCATCACGATAGATGACATGATTGGCACAAGTCGCTTGCCACTAAAGAACGCTAAGAAATCAGGAAGCTTGACTTGACTAAAGCGATTATACATCGCTGCTGCTATCAACCCTGAAAGAATACCTATAAATGCATTATCAATCTTATCAAACGCAGCATCCACACTCTCCACATCCACACCTTGCAAAAGCGCAACCGTGTCCGTTGACAGCATTGTCGTCACAACTAAAAAAGCCACCAAACCACTAATCGCCGCCGAGCCGTCCTTATTCTTTGCCATCCCAAAGGCAACCCCGACTGCAAACAAAATCGGGATATGATCAATAATCGACGCCCCCGCCTTGATTAAAAACGCCGCTACTGCACTACCCGAACCCCAGCCAGTAGGAGAAGGGTCAATCCAATATCCAATCCCCATCAAAATTGCCGCTGCAGGCAACACAGCAACCGGTAACATTAAAGAGCGACCAAGTCTTTGTAGATACTTCTTCATTAGAAACGATCCCCTTTTCATAGTTAATGAGGTACAGTTTTCAAGAAAAAATAAAAGATGAGCGCATTTGCCTTTCTTTGATGACTGAGTGAGTGCACCTCCCTTTTTCTTATTTCGGATAGACAGTCATTAACAATGTTTCGCCCATAATACCTTCCTTTGACCCTTCGTATTGTATTTGTCGCGTTGCACTATTTGTGATGATAATTGGTGTGATGATACTCTTTGCATTTGCCTCTATAAAATCCCAGTCTACTGCGACTATTAATTGCCCAATAGAAACGATATCCCCCTCTTTTACTAAGACGGTAAAACCCTTTCCTTTTAGCGAAACCGTTTCCAAACCAATATGAATTAATATTTCTGTGCCATCCTTAGAACGTAGACCGATCGCATGCTTCGTTTTGGCAACAAGCATAACCGTTCCATTTATCGGTGAGTGAATATGGCCTTTAGTAGGCAAAATCGCCAGCCCCTCACCTAGCATTTTTTCTCTAAAAATAGGATCAGGTACTTCCTCAAGCGGCACAATCTCTCCGTCCACAGGTGCATAAATGTACAGCTTTCGTTTCCCAAATAATTTCGACAGCATACGCTCGACCTCCTTTGCATGTATCACGATAGAAGGAATCAAAAAATGTATACTCCACTATATTGTTTTGTCGGATGATGCAGAACAGAGGAAAGCACTAAAGGCATAAAATAATCAAGACTAAGTAACTGTTACAGGATTATTTGAATAATAGTTCATTTCTACATAAAATATTTCCTCATAATTGCTGCTCAATTTCCGTATTTCAGCTATGATTAATTTATAAAAATAACTTAGGGTGATAAATTAATGAAAAAAAACGTACATGTAGTCGGCGCAATAATTGAAAATGAGAAGAAAGAGATCTTTTGCGCACTAAGAAGTCCCGAAATGATATTAGCAAACTATTGGGAATTTCCTGGTGGCAAAATCGAAGCTGGGGAAACACCTGAACAAGCGTTAGCACGAGAAATTACAGAGGAATTCAATTGCTCCATTGAGGTTGGTGACAAAGTAGAAGATACTACTTACGAGTATGAAAAGGTGATCGTACGCTTAGAAACTTATAAAGCCAAACTTTTAACAGGTGAACCTATAGCTTTAGAACACGCTGAAACAAAATGGGTTCCTCGCGAGCAACTCCTTCAACTAAACTTTGCGCCTGCCGATATACCAGCAGTTGAAAAATTAATTAGGGAAAATTAAGACTTAGCAAATTAAATGGAACGGTGTGTGGAAAATGGAGCAACTGATTCGAAAAATAGAAAATTCTTTACATAAAGGTTTTATCGATCAAACTAAACCAGTATCAACACAATTTAAGCCAAAACTATTAACGAATAAATCTTATGAAAATGTATTATCTACTTTGCTCCAAGAATTAAAAACGTGTCAAACCTTTACTTTTTCAGTCGCTTTCATTACCGAGGGTGGATTAGCAACTTTAAAAACAATGCTCTATGACCTTCAACTAAAAGGCATTAAAGGTCGTATATTAACATCTACTTTCTTAAACTTTAATCAGCCGAAAATGTTCACTGAGCTATTGAAACTTGAAAATGTTGAAGTCCGTCTAACTGGAGTCAAAGGCTTTCATTCAAAAGGATATATTTTCGAACATAAAGACTATTATTCTTTAATAGTAGGAAGTTCGAATTTAACCGACAGCGCGTTAAAAGCTAATTACGAATGGAATGTATTTTTAACTTCTTTAGAAGATGGCGAAGTGATCCAGCACTTTAAAAACCAATTTGAAGGGGCATGGAATGAAGCAATTCCTTTAACAGTAGAGTGGATTAGTAACTACAAACAAAACTATGAGCTTCAACCATTTATTAGACAAACTACAACCAATGCATTGGAGCTTAACGCACAATATTTAACAAATGCTCTAGCCGATAGCTTAGCCATTCAGCCAAACAAAATGCAAACGGCTGCACTTGAACAATTAAAAAGCCTTCGTGCAACTGGAGCCAAAAAAGGCATGATTATTTCAGCAACAGGTACAGGGAAAACGTATTTGTCTGCATTTGATGTCCGTAATTTCGCCCCTAAAAAAATGCTCTTTGTTGTACATCGTGAACAAATTTTAAAGAAAGCTCTTCAAGATTATCGAAAAATTCTAGGAGGACATGAAGATGATTTTGGCATTCTCTCAGGTAATTCGAAAGACACAAATGCCAAATACTTATTTGCGACCGTCCAAACTTTATCTTCAGATCGACATTTACAACAGTTTGCAAAAGAGGAATTCGACTATATTTTAATAGATGAAGTACATCGTGCAGGCGCAAATACTTACCAAGCAGTTCTAAATTATTTCGAACCAACATTTCTACTTGGTATGACAGCAACGCCTGAACGTACTGATAACTACAATATTTACGAACTATTCGATTACAACATTGCCTATGAAATTCGTCTGCAGGCCGCACTTGAAGAAGACATGCTCTGCCCTTTCCACTACTTTGGCGTGACAGACTATGAAAAAGATGGCGAAACTATTGACGATGCGACCAAGTTGCAAAATTTAGTTTCCCACGAACGTGTCCAACATATCATTGAAAAGATCAATTACTACGGATTCTCTGGCGATAAAGTACGCGGTTTAATGTTTTGTAGCTCTAAAGATGAAGCACATTCTCTTTCTAGCGCTTTAAATAATGAAGGGTTAAAAACAATAGCACTTACGGGGGACACTACACAATCTGACCGTGAAGAAGCCATTCGTAAATTGAATAGCAGTGAACTGCAATATATTTTAACAGTCGATATTTTTAATGAAGGAATCGACATACCTTTTTTAAATCAAATCGTTATGCTGCGTCAAACTCAATCTAGCATTATTTTTATCCAACAGCTAGGTCGTGGTTTACGTAAACATGATTCTAAAGAATATGTCACTATTATCGATTTCATTGGCAACTATAAGAACAACTATTTAATCCCGATTGCTCTTTCTGGCGACCAATCTATGAATAAAGATAACGTGCGCCGCAAAACGGTAAACACCGATTACATTCAAGGCGTTTCAACTATTAATTTTGAAGAAATCGCAAAGAAACGAATTTTCGATGCCATTAACAATACAAATTTATCGACTTTAAAAATATTAAAAGATACTTACAGTGAAATGAAAAATCGTCTTGGTAGAACCCCGACAATGCATGATTTCATCGAGCAAAACTCTCTAGATCCTGAAGTGATTGTAGGCTATGCAGATAATTATTATGCATTTCTTTTAAAAATGAAGGAAGAAATAGCATCACTCGCAGATTACGAATTAGCTGTACTAACTATGCTCTCGAAAGAAGTTTTGAATGGCAAACGAATTCATGAGGTTTTATTGGTGGAAGCACTGCTACACTCTGACTCTCTTAGCAAAGAAGATTATATTACTTCATTAAAAGAATTTGGTACGTATTATGATGAAGAAACAATCAAATCTGTCGAGAATATGTTTTCGTTAAACTTCCATGTGACAAATGATAAGAAAAAGTTCGGGATGAAACCAATTATTGAATTGAAAAATAATCAATATCAATTCAACGAAGAGCTTCAATCCAGTTTACGTGACTCATTCTATAAAGCGTTTTTTGAGGATATTGTAACGTGTGCACGTATTAAAAATGCACAGTACGATTCTACTCGTCCACTGACTCTCTATAAAAAGTACTCCCGAAGAGATGTTTGTCGCTTGTTGAATTGGGCCAAGGATGATTCATCTACCATTTATGGATACCGAACAAAGCATGGCACTTGCCCGATTTTCGTTACGTATCATAAAAAAGAAGAAGTAGATTCAAGTGTAGCCTATGGAGATGAATTTTTATCTCCCGAATTATTCCGATGGTTTACACGTAGTAAATTGACACTGGCATCTAATGAAGTAAAAACAATTTTAGCTGCTAAAGAAAGTGGTCTGGACATTCATCTATTCACGAAAAAAGATGATGGTGAAGGCTTCGACTTTTACTATATGGGCACTACTACTATTGCAGAAAATAGCCCGAAAGAAGAAAAAATGTACGACAAAAACCAAAAACAAATTCCGGTTGTCACAATGAACATGGTACTCGAACAACCTGTCCAGTACGATATTTATCATTACTTGGTGGAGGAATAATAAAAAAGATGACACTTAAGGTGATTTTCATTCTTAAGGTCATCTTCTTTATTTATGGTACGGTTCACCTTTATTTGTCTAAGTGCGTTTTTTTATGAAAACAAAAGAACCTTATCCATTTCACAATAATAAGGTTCTTTTAAAATTTGATTAAATTTTTCGATCTGTACGTCGATTCTTACCTTCAGTATTTTTTCTAAATATCCCCGATTCTCTAATTCTCTAGCATAAGCATGTTTCTCTAAACCTGAAGAACGTTGAAATTTCCCTACAACATCTCTATCACTTTTAATAGATACACCTATACACAGAAAAGGAATAGGACACTCATATATCCTATTCCTTTTCTACATTATTCATTTGGGAATTTCGGTAGATAAATCATCGCTTTAAATAAATCACCATCTACTTGCACTAAGAACTTGCCGTGCTGGATGTGAATAAGGCTTTCTGCAATCGACAACCCTAATCCGCTACCTTGGCTTGATCTAGATTCATCCCCTCTTTTAAAGCGTTCCATTAGCTCATCCACTGAAATATTTAATTCATAGGCTGAAATGTTTTTAAATGTCACGCGTATTTCATTCCCTAAATCTTCAACATCAATATATACTCTTGATGCAGGCAGTGCGTATTTAAAAATATTCGAGAATAAGTTTTCGATGGAGCGCCATAGAAGTTTACCATCGGCCTTCACATACACCTTTTCTGTTGGGTAGGCTAACTTAAAATCTAATGCCGACGCTTCAATTTTTTCACCCATTTCTCCTATTCCTTGCGTTAGTAATGATAGGATGTCAATCCGTTCTATCTGAACAGGCATACTGCCACTTGACGCTTTAGCTGCTTCAAATAAATCATCCGTTAAGACCTTGAGTCTTTTCGATTTTTGATCTAACACGTCTATATATTCAGCAATTAGTTCAGGATCGTTTTCTATTTTTAATAAATCGACATACGTAATGATTGACGTTAAAGGCGTTCTGATATCATGCGAAACATTCGTAATGAGCTCTGTTTTTAAACGCTCGCTCTTGATCTCACTATCCACCGACTTTTTTAAACCATCTGTAATACGATTAATATTCGCTGCAAGTTGGCTAAACTCTCCTTTTCCGTCTACTTCAATTCGATGATGGAGATCCCCATTCTTAATTTGCTCTACGCCTTCTTTAATGCGGTTAAACGACTTCACCTTTTTCATCGCAAACCAGGCAGCGAGACCTATGGTAATCGGAAACACGAAAAACGTTGCCGCAACTACTATTGGATAGCCAATGACAAGCAGCACGGTTTTCACACCTACACTGCCATTATCAAATACATTTTTCACCGCACGAAAAACCTTTTTGAGCATTTGATAGATGAGTGTATGCTGAAGTAATGATCTATTTTTGAAATGCTTTACGAGCGATAAAATCATCAGTAAGGCAATGATAAAAATAGGTACTGTGAGAAGCGTGTACATATCTTGCAACACTTCAACAACCATTGCTATCCACATCGCTGTTAAACTAACGACTATCACAATATTGAGATCATTATATAGTTTGTCGATGGCATGGAAATGAACTTCTTTATCTTTAAATGACTTTCTTCCAATAACTATGATTAAATATACAAAAGATACAATAAACCCTGCTAGAAATACAATGAATTCATTAAGAAAACTTTTGGCAATCGCTTTGTCATTTTCCCATTCCTTCATTTTTTGTTCTAAGAAAGGTTTTTTAAACGCCACATAAATGACGTCTGTTTGTGGATTCAACTGTTCAACTTGATGTGTAAAGTAATCCAAGTACCTGCTTTCTTTCACTTCATTTGGATAAAGCTTTTGTTGATAATTCTCAAA
The DNA here is from genome assembly GCF_044761695.1 of Lysinibacillus sp. NPDC097287. Taxonomy (NCBI): domain Bacteria; kingdom Bacillati; phylum Bacillota; class Bacilli; order Caryophanales; family Bacillaceae; genus Lysinibacillus; species Lysinibacillus sp. NPDC097287. Next base: position 190,767 of record NZ_JBIWCX010000006.1, on the reverse strand, counting down.
TAGCATATATGCACCAAATGATTCAAATTGCTCTTTCTTATTTAGTTCACCATTAGAGAATACATGTTCACCGTCACTCGCATAAAACACGATTCCTTCATATGTTTCTAGTGTGCTGCGTAACCGATGAAATTCTCTTACTTGTTCTCTCATGATTGCGTCTTTTTCACTATTTATTTCATCTGCATATTGTTCTTGATAGATGCGCTCATTTTCCTCTTTACTCAAATTCGGATTATAATTGTATTCATAACGGAAAACATCGTCTTCTGTTAATGTCTTGCCGCTTAAAATATGTTCTTCACTTTTGTAATTGCCGATTAATTGCGCCAAGGAGGAAATAAGGCTGTAACTTTCATCAGCGAATGCGCGGCTTTCAAAATAATTATCTTGATTTATACTACTAAGATGAACCTCATTCAATTCCATGTTGATAATTGCCTTCGCTGTACCCGTTAAACAAGCGACGGCAATCAGAAACACAACTACTTTCGTAATGAGTGCATGACTAATATTTCTCAACTTTATACCCAACTCCCCATACAACTTTTAAATATTTCGGCTCTTTCGGATTAATTTCAATTTTTTCTCGGATCTTTCGAACATGAACCGAAACCGTATTTTCTGGATTAATGGCCTTTTCATTCCATACCTTTTCATAAATCTCTTCAATTGTGAATACTCTCCCAGCATTTGCTGTGAGAAGCTTTAATATTTTATACTGCACCGGTGTCAGATGAACCTCTTCTTTATCAACTGTAATGACTTTCTGTTCATCATCAATCATGAGCCCGCCCGTTTGCAATACATGACTTCTCACCTCAAGACTCCCAAATGTTGTATACCTTCTTAGCTGCGATTTCACTCTGGCCATAAGTTCTAATGGATTAAACGGCTTGGCCAAATAATCATCTGCTCCGATATTTAATCCGAGTATTTTGTCATAATCCTCCGACTTAGCTGAAAGCATAATTAACGGAATCATATGATCTTGCCGAATCTTCATCGTCGCCGTAATCCCATCCATTTTTGGCATCATAATATCCATAATAATGAGGTGGATCACATGATCTCGAATAAGATCGATTGCTTCCATACCATTGTAAGCTTTGAATACTTGATAGCCCTCATTTTCTAAATAAATGCTAATCGCCCGTACAATTTCTTTATCATCATCACAAATCAAAATGTTCAACTACATTCACTCCTCCATCGCTTTAGGCTCACGTGATCACCCTATAGGATTCGTATAAGGATATAATACTAATTAAATCTTAACAAACTCATACACCAATTCTTAAGATTTTCTTATTGTTTTCCTATATACATTAATTATGCCGAATAGACGATTCTGTATGTAGAGGTAAGTAATAGGATTCGTTGAATAAAAAAATGCCGAAACGCTGATTTAACAGCATTTTGGCATTTTGAAATTCCAGTGATTTTGTTTTAAAAGGGGCGGTGCAATGCCCCCTCTTGATTCATTATTCTTTCGATGAGCCGTCGTTTAAATAAACATCACCATCTTTATAAATCATTTGTTCTGGATAACGCAGATTAATAACCGCGTCCTGCAGTTCTTGTGCAGGGGCACGCGTTGAGAGTGACACAATTATATTGGTTGCGAATGCAGCTATCGCTCCGAACACACCCGCGCCTGTGTCGATAATACCTAGTATCGTAAAGCCACCATATTTCGCACTGAAAATGTAAAGAAGTGTCACAGTTAAACCGACAAGCATACCGGCAATTGTACCTTTTGCGTTAGCTCGCTTCCACCAGACGCCTAGTACGAGTGCAGGGAAGAAAGTACCGGTAGCAAGTGCAAATGCCCAGGCGACGATTTGTGTAATGGCACCAGGTGGGTTTAGTGCAATAAGTCCAGCTAGTAGTGTTGCGACGATAATCGAAATACGACCTACAAATAAGCGTTTACGTTCAGTTGCTTGTGGATTGATGATGCGGTAATAAATATCATGTGCGAACGAAGAAGAAATAGAAATCATTAAGCCACCAGCTGTGGATAACGCGGCGGCCATTGCACCAGCAGCAACGAGACCAATAACAAATACGCCTAGATTTGCGATTTCGGGTGTCGCCATTACGACAATATCATTAGCGATCGAAAGTTCTGGCCATTGAAGGATACCATCACCATTCGTATCGGCTATCCCTAATTTTCCGGTATCAATCCATGATTGTGTCCAAGCAGGTAAATTCGCAATTTTACTACCCGCTACTTCCGTCATTAAAATAAAACGTGCAAAGGCTGCATAAGCTGGTGCACTAAAATACAAGAGCCCGATAAAAATTAATGCCCATGCACCTGACCAACGAGCCGCCTTCATTGTGCCTACTGTATAGAAGCGCACAATAACATGCGGAAGTCCGGCTGTTCCACACATTAATGTAAACATGAGTGCTAAAAACTGCCACTTGGTTCCATTTGTAAAGGGTGCGAAGTATTCTGAAATTCCGAGTTCTCGGTCCAGTTCGCCCATTTTCGTTACAATTTCACCATAGGAAATCCACGGTAAAGGATTACTTGTTAAATGTAATGACATAAAGATAACAGGTACTAAATAAGCGATAATTAAAATAATATATTGTGCTACTTGTGTCCAAGTAATACCTTTCATACCACCAAACGCAGCATAAAATGCAATTAACACAACGCCGATGAGAGTACCTATTTTTGCATCGATTTCAAAGAGACGTCCAATTACAACACCAGAGCCTGAGAGCTGTCCAATCGAATACGTGAAGCTTATAATGATTGTACAAATGGCTGCTATTATAAGTGCTGTCTTACTATTAAAACGGTCTCCGATAAATTCAGGTACAGTAAAACGACCGAATTTTCGAAGCTGGGGTGCAAGTAATATCGTTAAAAATAAATAACCGCCTGTCCACCCCATAATATAGGCTAACCCATCATAGCCGAGTAACATGATGGTTCCAGCCATTCCGATAAAGGACGCTGCACTCATCCAGTCCGCCCCGATTGCCATCCCGTTAAAAATAGGAGGTATACCACGACCAGCAACATAGAAATCAGATGTTTGCTTTGCAGTATTAAATACGGCAATCCCAATATATAAGCCAAATGTAGCTAATATAATCACCAGTGACACTAGAAATTGACTATCCATATTCAACCTCCCTCCATTAGTGCTCTATCATATTTTTTGCGCCTATTTCTTTATTTCGGGCATCATCAATCCCATATTTTTTATCGATTTTGTCACCGACAATGGCATTAACAAACAGTAAAACAATGAAGGTGAATAACGCCCCAAGTGCCCCCATAAAATAGTGGAATGGGAACCCCAAAAACTGAATTTCAGTTAATGAGTCTGCAAACGCTACCACTACATAAGACACCAGAAACCAAATAGTGAAATAAATTACCATGTACCGATTTTTCTCACGGAAATAAGCATCAGCAACTTTTTTATCAATCTTTTTCATACAGACCTCCTTTCTTCAAAAATCTATCTCAGGTCAAAAATAAATTGAATCGTTTCCTTTAAAGGAAGCGGGACCAATACCACCTTGACTATCATTAAAATAATTAGTGCAACCACAGGATAGGTGAGAGCAATGAAACGTTTTTTTATAAGTGCAAAGGCAAGACAAAAAATAGTGAATAAGATAAAAAGCAGATGCACCTAACCACCTCCTATAACCTCAATTTTTTTAATGTATGTTGTAAATGAGCAAGATAAAACGACTATGAAGAAAAAAATTCATAGTCGATTGACATAGAAGAAAAAAAATAGAAGTCTTACTAAACCAAAGACAAACATCCATGCAACAAATGTTCATCTAATAAAAACAGCACCTTCCGCTAATTATGGAAGGTGCTGTTACTTTTTTATAAAAATCGCACTTACTTATGATATGGTTCCCCTGTAATAATCCTAAAACTTCTTATTATAATGTCATTTTACTACCTATATCTCGTGAAGTTTATCACTTAAATTATAATTTTCCATCCTATATAAATGATCTGTCGGAAAAAATATTCACAGGCAATCACTTTATTATGATTTCTCCTTCAAAACATAACTACTTTTAAACGCCACAATAAAAATCCCCTACCAAAATTTTCGAATCAATTGGACAAAATCTTTTCATTTAAATCATTAATATGCGTTACACGATTTCTACCATTCTCTTTCGAAGCATAAAGCGCTTGATCGGCACGTTTCAAAATCGTGGCATCTGAATCTTCCATAGTAAATGTAGCAATACCAATACTCACCGTTAGGCTACCTGTTTGCCACTGAGCAAGCTCAACAGCATGACGTAATTGCTCTGCTATAATTTTGGACTCCACAATATCTGAATTAGGCAAGATGACGACAAACTCTTCACCGCCGTAGCGAGCAGCGATATCTGCCTCACGAGTCTGCGTTTTCAAAACGGAAGCTAATTGTATTAGCACCTCATCACCTACTTGATGGCCGTAAGTATCATTCACTTTTTTGAAATGATCAATATCTAGGATAAGCAAAGAGAAAGTTTTTCCCGTCTCTCTGTATAAGGTGATGTTTTCTTCTAACTTATCTTGGAAGAACCTTCGATTTTTTAAACCTGTGAGCTTATCTGTCACAGACAGCTCAATTAAAATAGCATTCATGTCCATGAGCTCTGTTTGTTTTTTTTCAATTTCCAGATGCAATTGTTCCAATTTTACTAGGGCTTGATCTTTTGCTACATATGCCGCTTCCATTTGCCTTTTAGCAGATCGTAGTTCTTGTTCATAATCAATACGTTTTTTCATCTGAACGAGTATACAATCTATTCTCTCCACACCATTCGTTTCAAAACGTCTACCATTTAGTAGATACGGAACCGATATGCCCTTACTATCCTTAAAATTGATAAATAGTTCTTCCACATGTTCATTCAGACTAATAGTAGGATAAAAATAAGAATGGAAAATAAGCTTGTTTGCCATGGACATTAGACGTTCAACATGCTCATTTAGCAAATCCGCCTGTTTATACCCCATCCAATCAAGAAAGGTTTGATTTACCTCGGTAATTATCCCTTCATGTGTAATGGACATAAATCCACATGGTGCATAATTCAATCGTTCATGCATTTCGATTATCCTTTCTTATTCCCTCAAAGAAATTTATACATACAGCGGATCGTTTCTTCTGGATGACTAATATGCGGATAATGACCTTTTGCCTCCATTAACTGAAACGTGCTATTTGTCAAATGGCGGTGTAAATATTCCCCGGCCTCAATAGGTACAATACTATCCTCTGAACACTGCATTATCAGTGTTGGCACCGTCACTTTCGCTAAATCACCGCGATGATCCGATAAAAATGTTACTTCCGCAAATTCTCTTGCAATAGCAGGATTTCCTGAAATAAAGCTACGTTCTAGGTCTTTTGATAATGCCGGATTCTCAGGTTGGTTCATGGCAATAGGTGCTAGATAGCTAGCCCACCCTGCAAAATTCATTTCCATCATATCCAGCAATTCTTTAATATCGCTCTGCTCGAAACCCCCGTGATACCCATTCGTATCATTTAAATAACAAGCGGATGGCCCGATCATAATTAATTTATCAAAATAATCTGGTCGTTCGATGGAGGCAAGCATGCCAATCATAGAACTAATAGAGTGACCGATAAAGATAATATCTTTAAGCCCCATTGACTCGATGACATCGAACACATCCTGCACATAGCCTTGAAGGGACTTATATTTTTCAGATTGATAGGCACTTAAATCCGAATTCCCCGAACCAACATAATCAAACAATACAATTTTGTACTTGTCTTTAAATGCAGGTGTTATATAACTCCACATACTTTGATCGCAACCAAACCCATGCGCAAATACAATCGTTCTGTCACCCTGTCCAATTACTTTCACATTATTACGCTCTATAACAGCATTCATCGCATTAACTCCCTCTAGAAATATATGTAATATCTTCATTTTGAAGGTGAACACTATAATTATCAAGTTAAATCCTATTTCTACTTTAAGAGAAAATCCTTCATTTCATGCGATTTCGTTAAAATTGGGTCAAATTTGTCGCTAGCATCGCTTATAACGTATACCATTTCTCTCTAACACGTTGCTAAGTAACGGATATTACTTAATAAATATTTACTACTCCAATTTGTTCACTATCTATTAGATAGCATAAAAAAAAGAAGTTAGTGATAACTCCTCATTTTTGCTTTAAATTTATTCAATTTAGGCTTCATTATTTACTCTATAAACAAGCCAAGGATTGTTTCCCACATTCACCACACTACTTGTTTTGAGTAACACTTCACCCTATTATTAATTCCAATATCCTGCTTTTTCTAATTTCTTTTTACCTTTAAATGCAAAGATAAGAGCGCCCACATTCAAGATCAACATGATAAAAATACTATATAACACATAAGAGTAACTACCGGTTAATTCAAAGATAAAGCCATATGCAGGTAACGCAACAATGCCTGCAACTGCTAATCCCGTTATAGCAAGTCCATAGATTTGACTGAATTCTCTATTACCAAATAGAGCTGTTGTTAAAAGTGGCCCTAATGTTCCAAGAGATGCAACAACAAATCCATATAGGCCTGTAGCGATTGTAAACATCACTGGATTTTCAGGAACTATTATCAGAATGCCTACTGGCACTAGCCCTAGAAGCATAGCGGAAATCGCTGTATTCTTCACACCTACTTTATCACTGAGGAAGCCGAAGAATAACGCTCCAATTACAACACCTACTGACCAAGCACCCATTGCATTACCCGCAAACTTGATATCATAGCCCAAACCCATCGCGAATGGCGCAACATGTTGGTTAAAAGCAGCAATTGATGTATCAAAGAAGAAGAAAAGTAGTAAAAAATAAAATGCACTCGATTTCTTCGCTATAGCAACAGAAACGCCACTATTTGTTGTTTGAACTTTACTCACTTCATTTTGCTTAACTTCATCCATACCATATGGCAGTAAACCTTTTTGTTGTGGAGCCATTCTAATCGTTATTAACACGATTGGAATAACAACTGCCATTACGCCTACCCCTAAAATAATATACGTATTTCTCCAACCTTCACTTGCGATTAAGTTACCGGCTACCGGTTGAAGGAAAGCACCGATTAAACCTCCAGCTGCCACCATAATACCTATAGCCAAGCCTTTGTTCTTTTTAAACCAATTATTAATAAGTACAGGACCTGCCAATTGTGTTACTAATACAGACCCCATTGCCATTGGGATAGCAAACAGGTACCAACCCCATACGGAATTCATAAATCCAAACATTGCAAAGGAGCCTGCCTCTAAAATAACAGCTGCTACCAAAAGCGTTCTAATATTATATTTTGCGATCATCTTACCTGCTATTGGTAGAGATATCATTGTTACAATGGATGATATACTAAAATACAATGTTAAACTTCCCATTCCAATACCTAAATCTTCTGTAACTGGCGTTAAAAATAATCCACCTGTAGTCATAATGCCACCTTTAGCAGCTCCGACCATTACAACTAATCCTAATAATACCCACCAAGCATAGTGGATTTTTTTCTTAAACTGACTCATGATGTTGTCCCCGATTCACATAGTTGATTTCTATTTTTCATACAAAATATCATTATTTTCATAATAAACGTTTAATAATTTTTCCCAGTTTAAAGAAGATTCATTATTAAAATACTGTTAATTAGAGAGTTTTCTTCAGATTGATAGATCCATGATTAACTTAATGGAAACCACCTACTACATTTGCTACTTGTCCTCTAAGTTCATCCGTTAAATTAGTTTATTCAAAATACAAACAACTTTCATAATTTTTGTAACTTTTAATAACAAGGTTACTTTATGTAACAATAATAACCCAACGAAGATTATGTGTCAATAATGTGAACTTAGCTAATTTGACAAAAAAAATTCAATATTATATAAGTTGAAATTTAGAATCCTGCAAGCTATCTATATATTCGCGCTGTTGCTTACTCGCTATAATCTTCAGTTCAATATACAATTCTATTAAAATGAATAAAAACCCCGTCCCTATTTGATGGACGAGGTTTAACATACTATTACACATTATGATTTTAAGTAGTAAGGCAGGAGGTTATAACTGATAAAAACTTCCTCGCGTCATACACTACTGATATATCTTGTTATATTAATCAAAATACTTAATGACCTTCTTTATTAACCCCGCAGCTACATTATGACCTGTAATTTGATTTACTGTTCCCGTAAAATAAAGATCTTTTTCAGGATAGTAAAAAGCGAAAGCTCCAGATTGTCCCCAGTGCCCTATTAATCCCTTTTTAAAAGATGAGATGAATATTGGCTGCTTAGCAATTCCAATTCCATAATAAAATTGCCCAGGTAGAAATAAGAAGTTCCAGTTATTCATTAACTCTTTGAAATCACTCTTTGGAAAGAGATGTCCGTCGAAAAATGCTTTTAAAAAAATCATCGAGTCTTTTGCTGTTGACACAATACCACCTTCTGATGGAATCGAAGACATGTATTCAGGAATATGAAGTTCTTTTGATTTATAATTTAATGGTATAGGTTTTGAATCATTCACATCGTCGTAAACATAAGTGTTATTTAGATTTAAATCATCAAAAATAAATTCCTTAAATACTGCTTGCATCGTTTTTCCAGTAATCTTTTTTATAATTTCACCTAAGAGCTGATAGTTCGTGTCTGAGTATTGTACCTTACCTTTTTGTCCAGGTTTGAATTTTGGCTTCATCTGTTTTACAGATTGAAGTGTTCTCTCAAGAGTCCATGATTGATCCTTTTCATTAGCAAGCTCTAAAAATACTTCAGAAGTAAAATAATCTGGAATTCCTGAAGTATTAGACATAAGATGTTTAATTGTAATTTCATCTGAGTAGTCTTCATCTTTTAACACATGAATGCGACTAACATCATCTTTATGAAGATATTTTGAAATTTTATCATCTAATTGTAATTGGTTTCCCGCCCTTAACTTCAACAAGATTGCTGTAATATATAATTTCGTTACACTAGCAATAAAGTATGAACTCTCTTCTCCAATGTTCCCAGCACCGCTAACTTGAGAAAAAGAATTATCCCCTTTTTCTACGCATAATACAGCCCCAGTAATATTCTTTTTGTTAATAGCCTGACCTAAAAGTTCATTAAGTATCGATTGATTTAATACTTTTTTCATTGTAAAACGCCTCTTTCCAAAAGAGTATTTTTCATATCGGTGGATTCCCCCTGTACTTCCCCTTTTTATTTGGCTTTTCATCTTTTTAAAGATATGCGTTTACTTTTACAGAAACAACTTAAGAAGATTTGTTGGGTTGCTCACTCTACTGATTAAAGTATCTTGTCCGTTAACATTGAGTGGATTTTGTTAAAAATTACGGGACTTCTAAAATATTCTTTTGTAAAAGAAGTATTCAATGATGAATAAAAGTCATTGTTTTAATATTCATTACTAACTACTAATACTACATTATTGTTGATTGTAGTGAAGGGTGTTCGAGTGCTCCTGTCGCAGAGCAAAACTTCCTACGGGAAATACATGCTAATCAAGACCTTGTGTGGCTCGATGCTTGCCCGTGGAAAGCCTGCATCTCGTAGCTGAAATCAACTTCCCATTTTAATAGTAATGATGAAAATTGGTTAATCAACGCATCTACTTTGTATATGTATTATCGATAGCACACAAACAAAAAGCAGAATGCGAAAATCCCCCTCGCATTCTGCTTTTCAGAACTTCTATATTGTTGAAGAATACTAAAAAACAACGAATATAAGATTGTTCGAGAGAGCTATATAAGTATTCCTCTTATGAAAATATCATTTACAACCATTTCCTACTAGGAGGGATACTTTGAGCAAACTGAAATACGTTTCTTGGATCATATTTTGTTTTTACGTCTCGAAGCCGTCTAAAGTTCCGTCCATAGTACGCAGTTGGCCAATCTTTGATGTATAGATCAGGAAAATTCACATAGTCTCCTACTGTATAAGGAGATAATGTATTCCTCACCTGTTCTATCCAGCGAATGTTTTGTTGTTCTTCTTCAGGGTCTTCCCATATAGTCAGGTACTCTTGGGCAATAAGAGCATTTCTATAATAGTATGCCGTGCTATTTGAAGGAATTTGCCCAACCGCTCCCCTCAGTGATTGCTGCCAAATCGTTGCATCTCTATTTGGAGCGTTTGCTAATAACTCTTTCATCTCCATAATAGCTTTCTTCGGAAATGTTCTTTCTATAAAAGATCCTGAGCGCTTGCGGAGGGCTGGTTGATTGCCACTCGGTACGTCAAAGAATTTGACAGCTTTGATGTATGGGACTTCCTTAATCCATACATTTATTGGGGAGCCAGCATTTCTTAAAGGTCTGAGTAGCTTTTTTAATTTGGATGGTGAACCTACAAAGATACCTTGCGCAACAATTTCGCCCACTTCTTTTGATTTCAGTTCGATTTGTGACGTTAGGTTTTCATCAGTGTGGGGTGCAAAGTGTTGCCATGCATCAAAGGCAACCTCGAAATCCTCCCACCCCCACGTAATAGAGAAGATTGACACGTTTGAAATAGGATGTAGCTCAAACGTAAGTGATGTGACAATGCCAAAATTGCCGCCACCACCTCCACAACAAGCCCAAAATAAATCACTATTTGTATGCTTGTTTGCTGTAATGAGTTCTGCCCCTAAATGACCACCTGCTCTCACCATTTCAATTTCAATCAGATTGTCACAAGTCAGTCCAAACGGCCTTGATAACATTCCGATTCCACCACCAAGTGTCAGACCCACAACTCCCACACTGCTTTCGGTACCTGCTGGAATAGTCAGCCCATGTTCCCATAATTCACGATAGACTTTCCCCAAATTAGCACCAGCTTCGATTCTGGCTGTCATTACTGAAGAGTTGACCACAATATTGTTCATTTCACTGACATCAATAATTAGGCCTTCATTCACTAATGAAAAATTTTCATAGCTATGCCGACCGCTCCTAATTCGAAATGATTCATTATTTTCTTGCACCCACCGTAATGCATTGATGACATCTTTCGTTTTTTGACAAAATACAATTTTACTTGGGAATTTCGGAATGCTTAAGTTATTATTCGTTCTCGCCTGCTCATAATTAGGATCATCAGGGGTAACAATTCTTCCTGTCAGCTTCGCCTTCTTCAATCTATAACCCCTTTCTCAAATGATATTGCTTATATGATACATACTATGCAATACCTTTACGAAAGGTTGATTTTGATCTCTAATAACAAACGTTACTTTTTTTCATATACTTTTATAATTGAGTCTTTTCAATATTAAGGAGAGGAACACATGAAAGTATTTGTTAGACGTGGGGGATTCATTTTGGTATTACAGCCAACTGTTTAGGATGCCTCTTCCACTAATAATCGACTCCAATCAGAGCATTAACCCCCAAGACCTTCCAGTAGGGCGAACAGTTCAAATACCAGGATTCGTGGTCACCAATTATCACATAAAATCGGGGGATTCTTTATGGTCAATTGCCCATAGTCGAAATCTTCCGCTAGATACGCTTTTCCTTGTAAATCCTAATCTTGAGCCAAGCCGTTTGCAAATCGGACAGACAATTCGAGTACCCCAAAGGATTACTTTAAGGCTCGTAAATGGAAAGCAAAATTATGACTACAACATTATGTTGAAGGACATTAGAAGATTGCTATCGGTTTATCCATTCTTGCAAACTCCTCCAATCGGGAATTCAGTTTTAGACAAGGAAATACCCGAAATACTGATTGGAAACGGGACTAAACGCGTTCATTATAATGGTTCATTTCATGCAAATGAATGGATTACAACACCAATTATTATGACCTTCTTAAATGATTATTTGCTTTCCCTCACGAACCAGCAACCCATCCGTGGACTATTCACAGCTCCTCTTTACCAACAAACGAAGCTTTCTATTGTGCCTATGGTCAATCCAGACGGCGTGGATTTAGTGATAAATGGACCTCCAGAAACTGAACCGTGGCACAACCAAGTAATTGAATGGAATAAAGGCAGCTTAGATTTTTCGGGATGGAAAGCCAATATTAGAGGAGTGGATTTGAACGATCAATTCCCTGCCAAGTGGGAGTTGGAAAGCGCACGAAATCCAAAGGAGCCAGGACCAAGAGATTACGGAGGCGAAAAACCTTTATCCGAACCTGAGGCCATTGCAATGACGGACCTTACAAGGCGCATGGATTTTGCAAGAGTGCTTGCGTTCCATACACAGGGGGAAGTGATTTACTGGGGTTTTGAGAATCTTGACCCCCCCGAGAATGAAATCCTTGCAAATGAATTTGCAAGAGTCAGTGGATACGTGCCAGCTCAAGCTACGGGCAGTTATGCGGGCTACAAAGATTGGTTTATTCAAGACTGGCGAAGACCGGGTTTCACAATTGAGCTTGGTAGCGGGACAAATCCTCTCCCACTTACGCAATTCGATGAAATCTACGAAGAAGCCTTAGGAATTTTTCTTGCAGCATTATATTCATAAATAGAAGAACAAAATTCGACCTCTCATACAAATCGATAAAATGAAAAAAAGAGCATTCTTTTATCATTTAAATAGCGAATCTTCATAACTAAAGACCTTAATTCATCTCTTTTCTCTTCATATATGACAAATTTGTGAAACCTTGTTTTCGGCACACATTATGACATTTTTTTCATTTTGAGTGTTATAGAATGAAAAAGCTGATTTAAGTATCAGACAATCATTTCAAAAATTAGACAAAAAAAATCAGAGGGAGAATTTATCGTGAGTAGTTTATTCTGGAGAAATATTTTGAAAGTTAAAATTGAAATCAAAAGAAAAATCATGTATAAGAAAGCTAAGGATTTAGGATTCACACACCCCCAAGTAGTAAATTGCAGTCAAGAATTAGATGAATTACTCAATAAATATTCGGCCCAAGCTTCTAAAATGTCTACTAAATATGGTGATTTAAATAGGGAGACATCAGTTAACCTTTTATTAAAGTATTTCTTTTTCTTCTTCAACACACGTATTGGTTTCTTCTTTTTAGTGGTTTGAAGTGGAGTCTTATGACTCTTGAGAAAATATAAGTAAATCAATTCCTGCACAAAACGAAGTGGAAATAGAATCTTAGTTTTTGACCTCAGTTACCTACTTTCATCTTATAATTAGTTCATCAACAGGCATAAAAATAGCGAGTCTTTTCTCTATATTACAGAGAAAAGACTCGCGTCATGATATATAGTGGTAGTCTTCTTTATTTCACAAATCCATAAAGGACAATCCCTGTCGCAACAGCAACATTTAACGATTCAGCTTGTCCAAAGATAGGGATAATGATGTTTTGATCTGTTTTTGAAAGCAACTGTGGATTAATGCCACTGCCTTCATTGCCTACCATAATCGCAAATGCGCCACCATGTTGAATATCACTATAAGGCACTGCATCTTCATCAAGTGCTGTACCAAACACTGGAACACCATTGTCCTGAAGTGCATCAATCCAGTCCTCTAAATCACCGCGTACAACCGGTATATGGAAATGTGAGCCTTGCGCCGAACGAAGCGTCTTCGGATTGTAAAGATCTGCACAGCCCTTACCAAGCACAACTGCGTCTAGTCCAGCCGCATCCGCTGTACGAATCATCGTACCGATATTGCCCGGATCTTGTACTGCATCTACAAGTAAAACCTTGCGCCAAGTGGACATCGATTCTTCAACTGCTGTTGGTTGCTTGCAAATGGCAAATACACCTTGTGTCGTTTCTGTTTCAGCAAATTCCTTCGCTACAGCTGGAGTTACTTCTACCATCGATACATCATCAATCGGCCAAAGCATTGGTAAATCGACATCTTCTCGTACAATCAACTGCAGCAACTGATCCTTATTTTTCAGCGCTTCCTCTACCAAATGGAAGCCTTCTACTAAAAACTCACCTGAACGTTCGCGCTCTTTGCGGGTTGTCGCTAATTTCTTCCAATATTTAACTAATGTATTTTGCGTCGATTCAATTCTTTTCATTGTATTTCTTTACCGCCCTTTTTTATATACTATTCACTATTATATAGTACCGCGCTCGCAGTGTCATATGTAGCGCAAAAAAAGTGAACCCCTTTAGCAAGAATTAGGGATTCACAAATGAGCTTATTTTAAATAGTCTGGTGCAATCTGATTGAATAAGTGTTTCATCTCAAGTAATTTCCAAAGGTTTCGTTGTAACTTTTCTACAGAAGCATCTACCTCGATATAGTGATTGTTTTGAAAGATAATTCTCATCGGGCCATTATCAACCTTTAGCGACAAAAAGTTCAAATTAAATATCCAAACCGCTTCTTTGTATTCGAAACTTGGTAGTTGCATCGCATACAATCCTTTTGCCGACAACATAATTGGTGGATTTTTCACGTAACTTGTTGTTTCACGTGTTGCTCGAATACACCCATCTAATGTCGACCCATTCATAATACAAAAGCGATTCATGATTTCATGCACACTCTTTTTCGATAACAACTTCCCCTTCTCTGTTATCAATACAGAAGAATACCCACCCATATAGTACGGCGCAATTGCGTATACTATATTCTCTTTCAAAAATTTTATTTCCTCCATTTCATATTCCGTTGTCAAATCCCTCTAAAATCTATTCAACTTACCGGCTTAATGCGTCAGTTTTCTGTACTAAACTTCTCGATGTGTTGCATGTTGCAGGCGACCATTCACATACATTTGAATTAAGGTCTTCACATCTTGTCGACTCACTAATCACAATATAAAATAATGATTAGCGCTGTATACTTTCTACTGTTGACACTCGCTCTCGATTTATTAACGAGTCTATTCAACGCTATCGTTGATTACTCAACAAGATTATGTATGTCGAATACTTTGGATTTTTGAAGACGCTGTATTTTTTGACAATACGGTCTACCCTCCTCATCGTTTAAATTGCAAGGAAACCCATACAGCTACTGGTGTTCATCCCTTGCTTTCACTCAAGATAACAGTTTCATTCTTCCAACTGACTACCGCAGCCACCATTCCAAATATGCTAATCGTTCACGAATTCTAACTTTCCTCATTGCGAAAACCACCTCCATCTCAATTAGTTATACCTTCATTATAAAATCAATTTTCTGAATTTTCAACATATTTTTACATAAAATTTCAATTTTCTTCAATTTATATGGTATTTATTACACTTGTAAATTATTTATGACTCTCTTTACATATTGTATAGAACACCTAAACTCCTACAGATAAAAAGCTATCTCCTCTCTTCAATATTAAAGAGAGAGATAGCTTTTTAAATTGATTCACCCCAATATTCTATTATAAATAGTATTAGGATGTTTTTTCTTGAATTCCTATTAACTCAAATCTATTAACCCCCTAATTTTGGTCATTAGTCGCATACGCCTTTTCTTTACAGCGTCAACAGAAACAGAAAGTTGCTGAGCGATTTCTATATAGCTATAGCCGTCTATATAAAGTAATTGAAGTAATTCAATCTCTTCTTTCTGCAGAAATTCGAAAAGCATTTCTACTAATTCTGTGGAATGCCCTCCTTCCATTGATTCATTTCGTGTCAATATGATATTCAAGGTTTCTCCTTCCATCAGCGTATAGTTGCTCAAGTAACGTTTTTCAATTGTAAGCTCCTGCATAATACGTCCTTTTACAGTGGTATAAATATATGAAGAAAATGCCCCCTTCGCAGGATCAGCTTTTTGCCATGCCTCCCAAACTCCTATTGCAGCAATATGGCGATAATAGTCATAATTTTTATAAACATGACATTTCAACAAAATTGTCGTGATCATTGGTTGCACAAGCTCTAGTACTTCTTCAAACGATTGTTCTGACGACAACTCAATCGTTTTTTTCTTTGCGTCAATCATATGTTCATCCTGACGACTGTGCACAATCCATTATTCCTAGGTGTCTCCATCGTAGCCTGTTCAAAATTAAGTGTCGAATTGCTTATTTAGCGGTTATCTAAGTGAATATTAATGATATTTTTTATGTAAAAACAGTAAATTACTAACGGGAATTTTGTAAATCATAAGTTTTTTCAGTACTTTACATACATATTTTTTCAAGACATGGACAAAATATTACTATGGAGGCGATTTAAGATGAATTTTCAAATTAGAGATGCCATTGCAACAAATGTAAATGGCCAAACAGCTGCAGAGTTTAAGGATATTGTAGAGGATGCGATTGCTCGCGGTGAAGAACATCTACTCCCCGGACTTGGAGTATTTTTAGAAAAATGGTGGCAACAATCAAGCCCTTCGGAAAGAGATGCCTTTACTCAAAAGCTAGAGCAAGTATTTGCACACTAGCCTATTTTTATGTATTCAATACATTCCATTCCTTCCAATAGCATGATAAATTAGATTTATCAGAATTATTTGGAGGCGAGTGGAATGACTATTGTCATTGATCAATTAGTAAGCCAACTTAAAAGTATTTTAGCGGACGAGCAAGTGTCTACGAATGAGACGGTACGTGAATTGCATGGAAAAGATGAATCTCACCATGCTACGAGTTTGCCAGACATCGTTGTATTTCCCCACTCGACAGCTGACGTGAGCGCAATTTTAAAAATTGCGCATGAAGCGCGTGTAGCTGTCGTGCCATTTGGCGTTGGCTCGAGTTTAGAGGGAAACGCTATTCCCATTGCGCGAGGAATTTCTATTGACTTCTCGGAAATGAATGCAATTTTAGACATTCGTCCAGAAGACTTACTTGTAAAAGTGCAACCTGGAGTCACACGCTCACAACTCAATAAAGAGCTCAAAAAGCACGGTTTACAATTTACTGTAGACCCTGGTGCAGATGCGACACTCGGTGGTATGGCGGCAACAAATGCTAGTGGCACAACTGCAGTGCGCTACGGCGTCATGCGTGACCAAGTACGTGATCTAGAGGTTGTTCTTGCAGACGGCTCCGTTATTCATACAGGTAGCATGGCGGCAAAATCTTCTTCAGGCTATCATTTAAATGGTTTATTTGTAGGCTCTGAGGGTACACTGGGTTGCTTTACAGAGCTGACATTAAGGGTTTATGGGATTCCTGAATTTGTGACTGCAGGGCGTGCCGTTTTTCCAACAGTTGGCGATGCTGTCAGCGCAGTCGCTGCCTTGTTGCAAGCAGGGATTATGGTCGGACGTGTTGAGCTTGTCGATGAGTCCTCTATGGCACAAGCTAATATTTACAACGAAACTTCATATGAAGAAAAACCAACTTTATTTTTAGAGTTCCATGGTAATGAAGCAGGTATGCAGGAAGATATTGAATTTACTACAGCAATTTTTGAGGACTTCGGCTGCGCTTCTATTTCCTTTGAAACTGACAACGCCGCACGTAATAAGTTGTGGGAAGCACGTCATAGTCTTGCTTATGCTTATATTCATGCATATCCAGGAAGAAAATTAATGTCCACAGACGTTTGTGTACCTATTTCTGTACTTGCCGAGACAATTTTGTATGCACGTGAACAGTTAGAGACGGTTGGTCTTGCAGGTGGAGTTGTTGGGCATGTAGGTGATGGAAACTTCCATGCACTACTCATGCTTGACCCGACAGATGCAAAAGAGCAAGCAAAGGCCGATGAATTTAATGAACATATTGTCCAGTATGCTTTGCTACGTGGTGGCTCATGTACAGGCGAACATGGTGTCGGCATTGGCAAGATGAAGTACCAAGCGACAGAACACGGCGCTTCCTTACTTGTCATGAAAAGCATTAAAGCCGCACTTGACCCACATAACATTATGAATCCAGGAAAAATTTTTATGATGTAGTTTTTCAGATTAAGAGGGAAACTTTAGTAGCCTATAACACTTCATCACCTAAAAACACGGCCCCCGTTTAAAGTGGGAGTCCGTGTTTTTTTGAACATAATTAAAACGATGCCTGCTATTACCTCGTTTAAAGCCAAGTACGTGTACAACATTGTTCAACAGACGAAAGTTATATACTCACAATACGTAAATTAACTTCAAACACCCAACATGAGAAAAACTATCGTTGATTTTCATGTACGTTCCATCATCCACACACACTGGTTGAGCGACTCGGCCTAGATTATTACAATACCTTCGATTACTCTCAGCAACAATTTCTATAATTTTTTTTACAAAAAAAAAGCAATCCAGCGTCTCCCAGATTACTTTTACTATGTAGCGATGAAGCCATCCATCTTGACAACGTACATCGCACGTGGTCTACATCCCTCTGGCTGTGTTCCACTTTTATGTTATTCACATTGACATCCTCTGTTGCCAATGTGAACTCTCTTTATATAGTACTTCTCAACCCGAGAAGCATATGTCGAACGTTATGCTAAAATCGAAGCCATTACTGCTTTTTGTGCGTGAAGTCTATTCTCAGCTTGCTCAAAAATATAAGAATTTGGACCATCAATAACAGATGTCGCAACTTCTTCCTCACGGTGTGCTGGTAAACAGTGTAAGAACATGTAATCAGGCTTTGCATGTGCTACGAGCTCATCGTTGATTTGGTAACCTGCGAAGTCTTGTAAACGTTTTGCCGCTTCCTCTTCTTGCCCCATTGACGTCCAAACATCTGCATATACAGCGTCAGCATCTTTGACTGCTTCTATAGGATCATTGGTAATTGTGACTGTACTGCCATTTGCCGCTGCGATAGCTTGTGCCTTTGCAATAACCTCTGTATCACATTCATAGCCAACTGGCGTTGCTACTGCCACGTGCATTCCTACGTGTGCAGAAGCGACTACTAACGAATGCGCCACGTTGTTGCCATCTCCAACATATGCAATTTTAAGTCCTTTTAGTTCACCTTTGTTTTCAGCGATTGTTTCTAAATCCGCTAAAGCCTGGCAAGGGTGATAAATATCTGTTAAACCATTGATCACTGGAATCACTGCATGCTCGGCAAGTTCTTTCACCATTGCATGAGAGTTTGCACGAATCATTATGCCGTCTAAGTAGCCTGATAGCACATGTGCTGTATCATAAATCGATTCACCACGACCAATTTGTAAATCACGTGAATGCATAAACATTGCTTTACCACCCAGCTGATTCATGCCCACTTCGAATGAAATACGAGTACGTGTTGAATGTTTCTCAAAAATCATACCCAGAGTTTTACCTTCTAGTAATTTCGGGCATTTCCCTGCTTTAGTAATCGTCTTTAATTGCGTTGACAACGCTACTAATTGTTGAACTTCTTCACTTGTATAGTCAAGCAGGGTTAGTAAGTCTTTTCCTTTTAAACTAGACACTAACTGTAGCTGCACTTCTTCTAGTAATTTCATCGCTTTCGCTCCTTGCTTTCGTTGCTGTTGAGTTTATTATATACATGCATAAATATAAAATCAACTGAATTTTTATGTTTATTTTAAAAAGTTTGAATTCATACTCAAATTGTGACAAAAACACGTCATTCTGAATTTTTATGCATAATATGTAATTTTGACTTTCATCCAATTTAAAAGCAACGATGGTGTTCTAGCTCAACATGGTCGAACAAAAAAGAGCCTACCTCAGCAGGTAAGCTCTCTTCGTATATCAGTCAAAAATAATTTTATTTACAGCATCACGGTCTAATTTTTTTATCACTTCGACGATTAATTTAACTGCGTTATCGTAGTCGTCACGATGTAAGATTCCTGCATGTGAGTGAATATAGCGTGTTGCAATACCAATTGATAGTGCAGGTATACCGTTTGCAGTAACATGTATAGAGCCAGCGTCTGTCCCACCACCAGCCATCGCCTCAAATTGATACGGGATGTTATTTTCTTCTGCTACATCCAATACAAATTCTCGTAATCCTCGGTGTGATACCATCGATGCATCGTACACGACGATTTGTGGGCCAGCACCCATTTTGCTATTAGATTCTTTCGGTGTTACCCCAGGTGTATCTCCAGCAATACCAACATCGACAGCAAAGCCGATATCTGGTTGGATTTTGAATGTAGACGTTTTCGCTCCACGCAGGCCTACTTCCTCTTGTACATTACCCACTGAATATAAAATGTTCGGATGTTTTTCGTCTTTTAAAGCTTTCATCACATCAATGGCAATGGCACAACCAATTCGGTTATCCCAGGCTTTAGCTAATAAATATTTATCATTTTTCATAACATTGAATTCAAAATATGGCGTCACCATATCCCCAGGACTAACGCCCCATCCAATCACTTCATCCTTAGAAGCAGCACCGATATCAATGAACATATCTTTAATATCTACCACTTTGTTGCGCACTTCAGCCGGTAATATATGAGGCGGTTTAGATCCAATAACCCCGATAATTTCTTCGCCTTTACGTGTTGTAATCGTCACACGTTGTGCCAACATCACTTGGCTCCACCAGCCACCAACAGTTTGGAATTTGATGAATCCTTTGTCATCGATTTGCGTTACCATGAAGCCGACTTCATCTAAGTGACCAGCAACCATAATTTTAGGACCGTTTTCATCTCCTACTTTTTTGGCGATCAAGCTACCTAAATTATCTGTTTCCACTGAGTCCGCATACGGTGCAATATATTGTTTCATCACTTCACGCGGTGCACGTTCGTTACCTGGGATACCATTAGCATCTGTTAAATCTTTAAACATTTGCAACGTTGAATCTAATTGTGTCATGACTGTTCCTCCTACTTCTTATGTCTCTTCTTATTATAATTAGTTTATCGAAATATGCCTAATAAATCGTCTGAAAATTGAGGTAAAAAAAACAAGCATTCCCGAAAGAATGCTTGTTTACCTTACTCTTGTTCGAAAATTGTATCAGCAATGTTGTTGGCATGATCACCAATACGTTCTAAGTTACTGATAATATCCGCAAATACAATGCCCGCTGAACCAGAACAAATACCTTCGTTCAAACGTTTAATATGGCGTTTACGTAATTTACGTTCCATTTCGTCAATACGATTTTCTTGCTCTCTCACTTGCTGTGCTATCGACACATCGCGTGTATCTAGCGCTTGCATTGCTATCGTTACTGTATCAATAACAAGCTTAAACATTTCTTCTAGCTCTTGCATCGCTTCTTGACTAAGTTTTACGCGGTTCGCTTCTTTATAATCAATTAGCTCAACTAAGTTTTCTACGTGATCACCAATACGCTCAATGTCACGAATATTTTCAAGTAGTCCATGATGTAAATGAGAGTTTGCACCTGATAATGATTGTTTCGATAAACTTACTAAATAATCTGTTGTTTTTTGATCGAGGTTATTAATTGCCTCTTCTAGTTGTGCCGCTGTACTTGCCTGCTTCACATCTAGTGTATTTAAATAATCCAGTGATGCTACTAATCCCTGCACACCAAAATCACCCATACGTACAACTTCTTGTTTTGCTTGTCCCAACGCAATAGCTGGAGACTTTGTAATTAATGAATAATCTAAGAACTTCGGTTTATACTCAACAATTGCATCCTCGCCCGGGATTAACTTCGTCACGACGTAAGCCCAAACCCCGATTAATGGCAGTTGAATAAGTGTATTAATAACGTTGAACGTTCCGTGCGCAAAAGCAATTTGCATTTTAGGCTCTAACCCTAATACACCTGAAATCCACAAGATATAATTCGTAAATAGCCCAAGAACGAGCATGAAAACAATGGTACCAACTACATTAAATAATACGTGTGTTGCCGCTGCACGTTTTGCCGCAATAGATGCTCCTAATGCTGCCAATACCGCCGTAATCGTTGTTCCGATATTGTCACCGAAAAGTACAGGTATCGCACCATCAAGCGTTATTAAACCTCCTGCATATAGCTCCT
Source organism: Lysinibacillus sp. NPDC097287 (assembly GCF_044761695.1). Classification (NCBI taxonomy): domain Bacteria; kingdom Bacillati; phylum Bacillota; class Bacilli; order Caryophanales; family Bacillaceae; genus Lysinibacillus; species Lysinibacillus sp. NPDC097287. Next base: position 168,939 of record NZ_JBIWCX010000006.1, on the reverse strand, counting down.
GTAAAATACCTACTGTTGCAGAAGATGACTGTACGATTAGCGTAAAGATCGTACCTACAAGGACACCTAGAATCGGTGAATCACTCATATTTAATGTCAAATCAATAAATGGTTGCCATTCACGTAAAGGCTTCATACCACTACTCATCAACTCTAAACCGATAAATAAGCCCGAGAAACCAAATAATACTTGACCAATATTTTGAATTTTACTTTTCTTAAAGAAAAATAGCAGGACTGCCCCAAGTGCCATAATAGGGTAAGCATATTCCCCAACGTCAATCCCAATGATGAAAGCTGTAATGGTTGTACCAATATTCGCCCCCATAATGACACCAATCGCTTGTCGTAACGTCATAAATCCAGCGCTTACTAAACCAACCGTAATTACAGTCGTCCCTGAGCTAGACTGGATAAGTACTGTTACAAAAATACCGACTAAAACACCCATAAATGGATTTGTCGTAAAACGATCTAATATATCTCTTAAACGGTCTCCGGCTGCTTTTTGCAGACCATCACCCATATATTTAATTGCAAATAAGAAGAGACCTAGACCTCCCAAAAATTGGAAAATCATTTCCTGCCAATTTAACTCCATGTTGACACTCCTTCAAGTTTTATCTCATTTATTATAAAAAAAACTAGCTCTCTGTGCGGTTTTCAGCAGAGTTTTAACATGTTCTTTACATTGCGTTTACAATAAAGCCGCAATTTCGGCAAATTTCTTTATATTTTTATGTTACGCTTAAAGTTTGTGGAATTTTCCTAATATTATAAGAAAAACCTTATGAAACACATTGAATGTATTTCATAAGGTTCTTCGCTAATAGCCTGTACGTTGGCGTTTATAATTTTCCTCATTTTTTTCTACATACGCACGCACCACATCATCAAAGCTAAAACCTAAGTTATAAGCAATTACCCCATAGCATTGCCAAATAGCTAGGTAGCCATCCTTTGTCGGATTGTGGATGAATGTTAAAATATATTCTTGTGTCATTAGGAATGTTTCAGTTAAATCGCGTTTTTCCTCAATTACAGGCCACTTCTCGATTGTCGTAAAGCCTTTTAGTATACCGAGCGATAAAATAAAGTGAATCGAGTCCACATACTCTTCTAAAATCACATCACGTTCAGACGGACCTTTTGTGCTCCAGAACTTGAAACAACGAGTTTCATTGGCAAGTTCCGCAAGTTCTACCATAAGCGCAAGCCCTTTCTCCTTAAATACATCACGTTCAATCTTTTGCGTCTTCTCGATAAAGTCATCTAGCCCTTTTTGCATTTCAAACAGTTTTTGTAAGTTCATTTTTTTCTCCTAAAGTTTTTTTTCTAAAAGTGAAACTAATTGCCCCCCATATTCGTATAGGAAAGAATAACCTTTATACAAGGGGGAAATCTAACATGGTGCCATTACTAATACGACTTGCTGTCATTGCGCTTATTATTTATGTATTTTATAAAGCGATTCGTTATATAACAGATCCAAAGCGAAAACTGGACGAGGCCTACGAAAAAAATCAATATTATTTTTATGATGATGTCAAAAATGTCCGTAAAAACTTCTTTATCTCTTATAAGGGTGCGCTATTTGAAGGTGAAAAATACTTAGGTACCACAGAAGATGCTTTTGAAGTCGTGACAATATTCGTCGGAGCCCGTGACGCCGCTACTTTGCAAGGTCTCACCAAAAAAGACTTCGAATATTTACAACAAGAGATTTTAACGACCTATCCAAATGCAAAAATTAACTGGAAACAACCAATTGAACAACTTATGCGTGATACGTCCTCGAACTGAGGGCGTATTTTTTGTTTATCGGATAGCTTTTGGAATTTATCGGACAACTATATTGATTTATCGACCACATTTTCACTTTTATCGACATCAACCTTACAAACACATCAATTACGACTCGGCGTAATTATTGCTGACGCTTCGCTTTCGCACAGAAAAACACCTCCCTACCTAAAGAGAGATGCCCCATACACGCACAATTAGAAATATTTGCAAGGCTGCTAGTAGTGGAAATCCAAATGCGAAGCTATTATGACGTGTCTTATGGCGAAATAGATACATGCCCAGTACACCGCCAACAGCTCCTCCAGAAATTGCAAGTGTAAATAGTGTACGTTCAGCAATTCGCCACTCCTGCTTTATCGCACGAGATTTGTCCATGCCCATGAAAACGAGCAATACGAGTGACATTACTGCCACATAAGCAAGTAGTGCCTGTGCCATAACTACCTCCATATCTAGAAAAAAGGCTGATGGAAAAATCCATCAGCCTTTTGTTCTCAAAAATTATTTAGCGATTGCTTTTTTCACACCTGCCGCTTGCACTTTCGGTGTGGAAAAGAGAAGCATAGACCTTAAATAAGGTAATACTAGAGCCTAGTACTATTTCTTATTTAGCGATTGCTTTTTTAGCAGCGTCTGCTAATAATGTGAATGCTTGTGCATCAGTTACAGCTAGGTCAGCTAACATTTTACGGTTAACTTCGATACCAGCAACTTTTAAACCGTACATTAAACGGCTGTATGAAAGACCATTCATACGAGCAGCTGCGTTGATACGAGTGATCCATAATTTACGGAAATCACGTTTCTTTTGACGACGGTCACGGTATGCATATTGACCTGACTTCATTACTGCTTGGTTAGCAACTTTGTATAATGTATGTTTTGAACCATAATAACCTTTTGCTAATTTTAAAACCTTTTTACGACGCTTGCGCGTTACTGTTCCGCCTTTTACGCGTGGCATACTAATTACCTCCTGCTTTTCATTTAAAAATGAATGTTATGTTTTTATTCGATCTTATTTTACGTAAGTAAGTAACGTACGGATACGTTTGAAATCACCAGATGTAGCGATTTTAGCTTTACGTAATTTACGTTTAGCTTTTGTAGATTTGTTCGCGAATAAGTGGCTACCAAAAGCACGGTCAAATTTTAATTTACCAGTACCCGTTTTTTTGAAACGTTTCGCAGCTCCACGGTGTGTTTTCATTTTTGGCATGTCGAATTCCTCCTAAACTGTTCGTCTAATATTATTTCTCGTTCTTTGGTTGAAGAACTAAGAACATGCTTCGGCCTTCCATCTTCGGTTTTTGTTCAACCGTAGACACTTCAGCACAAGCTTCAGCAAATCGATCTAGCACACGCTGACCAATCTCTTTGTGTGTAATCGCACGACCTTTGAAACGTAGGCTACATTTAACTTTATCGCCTTTTTCAAGGAATTTGATAGCGTTACGTAGCTTCGTTTGGAAATCATTTTCATCGATAGTTGGGCTCAAACGAACCTCTTTCATCACGATAACTTTTTGATTTTTACGAATTTCGCGGTCTTTCTTTTGCTGTTCAAACTTAAATTTACCATAGTCCATGATACGAGCGACTGGCGGCTTGGCTTGAGGGGCCACAAGGACAAGATCCAAGTTTACACGCGTGGCGATTTCCAACGCTTCATTACGTGTCTTTACACCAAGCTGGTCACCATTATGATCGATTAATCGAAGTTCACGTGCGCGAATACCTTCGTTTACATACATGTCTTTGCTAATAGTAATCCACCTCCAAGTAGTTGTCGCGAATACATGGTTTGGGCAAAGCCTTGCCCGGTTGAACGGTACAACTTCTAGCGTCTGTCCATAAAAAAAAGACGGACATTTTGAAGATGTCCGCCCGCTATATGTGCATACGCCATCAAAGCGTAAAACAATTCAACGTGTCATAACCTTGAAACAACTCAAAATGAGCGTCAATCAGGTGAGAAGCGGGCAGCCTCTACTTCAACCACAAACTTTGTATTCATTAACCTCCACAATAATATCATGTCCTTTTTTGAAAGTCAACTATATTTCCATATTCATTCGATTAATTTTATACTAGTGCATTTTATTGTTCGAATATATTTTCAACATGATTACTTATTTTTTCTTTCTATCTATATAATCAGCACAATTACAAAATTTCATATTTTTCACTTTCGATGAAATTAGATGTCATTCATAGGAAAAACAGCATAATATTATCTTAACATTTCCAATTATTTGATTTACGATAGTATGAACGCCTAAAATAATTAATAAAGCGAGGTAAGGTAAATGTCCATTCGTAAAAAGCTTTTAGTAAGCTTCAGCATTTCTATCATTGTTACAGTACTTGCTTGTACGGTTATTTTTATGCAATTACGTAGTATTGATGCGAAATACAGCAACACAATAGCACTCGGATTGCCACAAATAAATTTAACGTCCGAAATTGAGTATTATACGCTATTGCAAACAGCACAGGTACAAAGCTATTTACTTGGCGATCAAAAAGCACTTGACCAGGTTGAATCATCGCAACAAAAATTGCAAGACATTACAAAAGAATTAAAATCCTTGCTCCAAAGAGAAGAAGTACAGCAAAAGCTGACTGGCGTTGTCCAAGACATAAATATTTTTGAAAAAAGCGTTAACGAAACGATTAATATCAACAATACACAGAATGTAAATGCTGCAATTGACCACTATAACACTGAAGTAAAAGAAAATCGTACACAAACAATTACATCAACAGATGAATTATCTACATTGATTGATACTTTATTTGAAAATGCACAACTTGAGGCCGATAAACGAGCGCAACAAGCTCTGTTTATTGCCATTTTAATTATTATTATCGCTGTTATCATCGGTGCATCAACTTCATTCATGATGAATCGATTAATTGCTATACCATTAAAAAATTTGCAAAGCAACGTACAACAAATTGCTAAAGGTAATTTAACCGTTCCTTCATTAGCTATTAGATCAAACGACGAAGTAGGCCAATTAACGACTTCGTTTAATGCTATGAAAGATACATTAAAAAATCTAATCATGCAATTATCTGACAGTGCAACACATTTAAGTTCTTCTGCTGAAGAATTAAGTGCATCAACTGAAGAAGTAACAGTATCCTCCGTTGAAACGGCACAACGCTCTGAACTTAGTGCTCAAAATACCCTATCTGCAGCACAAACAGCTCAAGAAAGTGCTGTTGCAATGGATGAAACAGCTTCTGCTGTACAGCGTATTGCTGAATCTTCACAAAATCTGCATACAAAAGCATCAGAAACTACAATTATGGCCGATCAAGGCGCAACCAATATCAATTCTGCTAGCAAGCAAATGACAACGATTTACCAATCAACCAAGTTAACGACAGAACTCATTCAAAAGTTAAGTAAGCAATCCGAAGAAATTGAAAGTATTTCTCGCGTGATCACGAGCATTACAGAACAAACAAACCTATTGGCACTGAACGCAGCCATTGAAGCTGCACGTGCAGGGGAACATGGAAAAGGCTTTGCCGTTGTGGCAGATGAAGTACGTAAACTCGCAGTAGAATCGAATGCATCAGCAAGCCAAATTGTCGCATTAACAAATGAAATTCAAACAGATACAAAAAATGTTGAAAAAGCAGTTCGAGAAAGTTTACAAATAGTGGAAGATGGAGTTGGCATCATTAACGAAGCTGGTCTATCATTTAGCCAAATCGAAAATGCAGTAGACGATATGAAATTACAAATTGAAGATATATCTGCCATCACTGAAGAAATTTCTGCAGCAGCTGAAGAAGTAGCTGCTTCAGTCTCTGAAATTGCAATAGCAGCTAAATCTACAGCTGAACAAGCTAAAAGTTCAACAGAAGCTTCACAACAACAATTATCTACATTGCAAGAGATTAGTGCTGTCTCAAATGATTTAAGCACCCGTGCACTGGATTTACAAAATGCGGTCAATCAATTCCGTGTGTAACTATCAAAAAAGACCTCGCTCCTATCTAAAAGGCGAGGTCTTTCACGTGTATCTATTAGAAGCGAGCTACTTCTGCTTTAATATTAGCCAGGAATTCTTCAAAGCTAATTGTTTCTGAATCTTTAGAGCCGTAGCGACGAACATTTACGCCGTTTGCTTCTACTTCTTTGTCCCCGATGACAAGCATGTACGGGATTTTTTTCATTTGTGCTTCACGGATTTTGTAACCAAGTTTTTCTTCACGGTCATCCATTTCAACACGTAAGCCTGCAGCAGTTAATTGCTCTTCGATTTGTTTTGCATAGTCGAAGTGCGCTTCATTGGATACAGGAATTACTTCTACTTGTACTGGTGCTAACCAAGTTGGGAAGGCACCTTTGTACTCTTCGATTAAGAAGGCTACGAAACGTTCCATTGTTGATACAACACCACGGTGAATAACGACCGGACGATGTGGTTTACCATCTTCACCAACGTATGTTAAGTCGAAGCGTTCTGGTAATAAGAAGTCAAGTTGAACTGTAGATAATGTTTCTTCTTTACCAATCGCAGTTTTTACTTGTACGTCAAGTTTTGGACCATAGAATGCAGCTTCACCTTCAGCCTCGAAGTAATCTAGGCCAAGTTCATCCATCGCTTCTTTTAACATACCTTGTGCTTTTTCCCACATTGCATCGTCATCAAAGTATTTCTCAGTATCCGCTGGGTCACGGTAAGAAAGACGGAATGAGTAGTCTTTTAAATCAAAGTCTTTGTATACTTCTTGGATTAATTGAACAACTTTTTGGAATTCGGCTTTAATTTGGTCTGGGCGAACGAATAGGTGCGCATCATTTAACGTCATCCCACGTACACGTTGTAGCCCTGAAACAGCACCTGACATTTCATAACGGTGCATTGTACCAAGTTCAGCAATACGTAATGGTAGGTTACGGTAAGAGTGCTTGCTGTTTTTGTATACCATCATATGGTGAGGGCAGTTCATCGGACGCATAATTAATGTTTCATTGTCCATTTCCATTGGTGGGAAAATTGAATCTTGGTAATGATCCCAGTGACCAGAAGTTTGGTATAACTCTTTTGAACCAAGTACTGGTGTGTAAACATGTTTGTAACCAAGTGATAATTCTTTATCAACGATATATCGCTCAATCACACGACGGATTGTCGCACCATTTGGTAACCAAAGTGGTAAACCTTGGCCAACTTTTTGTGAAGATGTGAATAGCTCTAATTCTTTACCAATTTTACGGTGATCACGTTCTTTTGCTTCTTCAAGCATTTGTAGGTGATGTTTTAGCTCTTCTTTTTTGAAGAAAGCTGTACCGTAGATACGTTGAAGCATTTTATTGTCTGAGTTACCTCTCCAATAAGCACCTGCTAATGATAATAATTTGAATTCACGAAGTTTACCTGTAGATGGTACGTGAATACCACGGCAAAGGTCGAAGAATTCACCTTGATAGTAAATTGACACTTGCTCGTCAGCCGGAATAGCCTCAAGTAATTCTAATTTGTATTCATCATCAATTTCAGTGAAAATCGCCTGTGCTTCATTACGAGAAACATTTTTGCGTTCAATTTCGATGTTTTCAGCGATGATTTTTTTCATTTCTTTTTCGATTGCTGGTAAATCGTCAGCAGTAATTGGTGTTGGTGCATCAATGTCGTAGTAGAAACCACCTTCGATAACTGGACCGATTCCTAATTTCACGTCTGGGAATAGACGTTTTACAGCTTGTGCAGTTAAGTGAGCTGTTGAGTGACGTAGGATTTCAAGCGCTTCTGCATCATCTTGTGTGATAATTGCAATTGTTGCATCCTCTTCGATTGGTGTTTTTAGGTCTACTAATTCACCGTTTACTTTACCTGCGTAAGCTTTTTTGCGAAGCCCCGGGCTAATTGATAAGGCTACATCATCTGTTGATGTGCCTTTTGCAAATTCCTTAACAGCGCCATCTGGGAACGTTAATTTAATCATATCTGACATTTTGTTTGCACTCCTTATTGGGTTTAATTGTTATGCATGATGTGATTGGAACTCTGTGTTCATCTTATGTTGAGCGAATTAGCGTCGGCGTTGAGCGCCCCGGCACCAATGTTGAGCGACCTGACACCAATGTTGAGCGCCTTACCACTAAAGTCGAGCGTTCCACCACCGATGTTGAGCGATCTACCACACAACTTGAGTGACCAACATCAAAATCACTCAAAAAAAACAAAAAAGCCCCGTCCCTAACGAAAGGGACGAAGCGTATGCTCGTGGTTCCACCCTTCTTCCTTCCGACTAAAAAGTCAGACGAAGCTCAAGGCTAGCTAACGGGCTAGTACCGGCGAAAGATTATTCCCTCTCGCTGCTCAGTAGGTAGTAAATCAAATGTTCACACTAGGAAGCTTACAGCCAATGACTTCCCTCTCTACAAGTAGATACACAAGATCCATGTCCTCATCAATGCATTTCAATGATATATATTATATGTGACAGTATACGCTCGATTGTCGCAAAATGCAACCTGCAAAATTACCCTCGGCGATTTTTCCCACCCATTTGTACAGGCTCGGTTATTGCCTTAATGCGCTCCATAATACGCGCAGCTTTCACGACCTCTAAATCACCCTTTTGCGATTGTGCTAAATGATGCTCTAGCTCATCGTAGTTAAAATTTGACGTAATAAAGGTCGGCAACTGCTCTGCCATACGGTAATGGAAAATCGTACCGAGTATTTCATCACGTGTCCAAGCCGACATTGTTTCTGCTCCTAAATCATCGAGCATTAACACAGGTGCTTTTTTCACGTAATCAACTTTTTCTTGCAACGTATTATCACCAATGGCATTTTTCATTTCTCGTAAAAATTCTGGCACAAATACGACTACAGATTTCACTTTAAGCGTCGCCAGCTCATTTGCTAATGCACCTAAAACAAAAGACTTACCAACGCCAAACTGACCATATAAATAAAGACCCTTTGTTGGTAATTTTCCTGTCTCGCGTGTTTTTTGAACAAAATCAGCAGCACGATTTGCAATATCTACACGTGAATAATCATCGATGAATAAATCACCAATCGTTGCTTGTAGCACGTCTTTTGGCATATGCATACTAGCAATCATATTAGCGACATCACGGCGATCATCTTCACGTATTTTTTGCTCGCATCGTACGTAATCGATTTCCACAGTATTGCGCACTGTTCGTAATTTTGGAATAAAACCCTCTAAGTTATTTGTGCAATGTGCTGTATTGTCACAGCCACAGCACTCCGTAGATTGACTAATGAATTCATGCAGCTTTGGTAAATTACGTTCGATCGCATCATAGCTAAGTTCCTCCATATGTTCAGCTAAAAAATCCTGCACACGTGGATTTTCTAAGATTTCTCGTCGCATCGCCTCGTAACGTTCTTGAAAAGATGGTACCTTCACTGCGCGTTGCAGCGGTCCATTAATTGGTTCCACGGTTATTCACCTGCCTTACTTTTGTTGATTGCCTAACTTGTCTAATATTTTTTGTCGTTCCTTTTCAAAATCCGTACCGCCAGTATTCGTCGTTTCTGCCGGTACTTCTTCTGATTTCTCATTACGCTTATAAAACCAATCGGGCACTTTCTCCTCGCGGCGATTAGTCGTACGTCCTTTTGTATAATTACTACTTTTGGCTGGCGTTTGCGGCTTGTTTTTCCAGGCTGTGTATTTATCATGCTCTTGGCGTGCAAGCTCCATAGCCTCTTTAGCTGTTTTTAAATTTTTCCGCACCCAATGGTCAGCAATTGTCTCCACGTACTTTTTCGGTAGCTTCATGTCAGTCGTTAACATAACATACTCCAATAAAGCGTTAACCACCCCGATAGGCATACCGTGCTGAACAATCAAGCTATCTGCAAGCTGTACAGACGTTTGTAATGGTTCTTTGCCATTATTAATATCACGCAGCACTTGCACAGGCGGTGTTGTCTCTAAATAATGTTGTAATTCCTGGTCTTTTGTCATTTGAGCCTTTTCTTCGACGCTCGGCGTATCATACACACGTGCAAGCTTTGGCGGTTCCTTAGAAACTGTCAGCTTATAATAGTCAGCTGCTGCTTTGCGTAATCGTTCCAATGAAATACCTAAATCATCATCGAGGGCTAAAATTACAACCTTTTGCATATCTAGCGCTGTTAAATGATACAAGAAGGCAAGCTTTGCAATCGCTTCACGCACCTCAAGTGTTAGTAAACTCGACGGTACCAACTGCTCAGACAGCCCTGCCTGCAATAAACCAAAGTCGAACTGCTCAAAATAGAAAGGATAGGTTTTTTGTGACTGCCCTTTTATGCCATCGTCACCTTGTAAATCAGCTGGGATATTCGTACTTACCGGCTTAAATACATCGATAAATGCACGCGAAACATCCTTGTATGACGCCTCCCTAGCAGGTAATATAAAACGCTGACGCAACTTACGATACGCCTGCTCTCCAATTTTGCTAAACAAGAACATTGATAACAAAGGATCCTTCAAAAAGCTATCCGCATCAAGTGGACGTGCTAGTTCATATAAAAAGGATCGTTGCCCTTCAATTTCTTTTTTCCACGTACGTAACAAACCAATTGCCTCTAAAGCAACACGTGCCTCAAATACTTTGCCAATAGGCATGCCAAGTACATTCATTAAATAATAATGTGATTGATGTTGTGTCTTCATTTGCTCGGCCTCTGCCCACAATGTCAAATACAAACTAATCGGCTCAGCACCCGTTAAAGGCTGATAAAACAATGTCACCAGCTGTCGTTCCTGCGTTGAAAGCGCATGAGGTAAGCGAATGTCAAAAGTATCCGCTGGCTGCAACTCCTTATACAAATGAACCAACGTCATTCACCCTCTCTTTGCCACATTATTTTTGCTCAGTTTGTCGTTGGATAATTTCTTTTAACTCCTCAATAAATACGTTAATATCTTTAAATTGACGGTAAACAGATGCAAAACGGACATAAGCAACCTCATCAATTTTCGCTAAGCGGTCCATTACCATTTCACCGACATCTTCAGAACGCACCTCTGCATTTCCGATACGGCGTAAATCTTTTTCAATTGCTAGCACCATTCCCTCTAACACTTCAAGTGAGACAGGGCGTTTTTCGCACGCACGAATTAAACCACGTAATACTTTCTCGCGGCTAAACTCTTCACGTGATCCTTCTTTTTTCACAACTACTAATGGCGTTTCTTCAATTTTTTCGAACGTTGTAAAACGGAAGCCACACGACTCACATTCACGACGTCTTCGTATTTCCTTATTATCATCTACAGGCCTCGAATCCACTACACGTGTTCCGTTAAATTGGCAAGATGGACATCTCATATATTTACTCCCCTGATTTTCCTACAATTTAGTATACCTATTATAACAAAATTTCCCCCGTGGACAAAATCACTTTCATTTCCGAAGTCTAGCACACTTACTTAAATAAAAAAACACACCGAAATCAAAAGGATTTCAGTGTGTATTCATACTACATATTTATTATGCGTTAACTGTTTCTAATGCTACTGAAACTTTTTTCGCAAGATCTACTACACGTGCAGAGTAACCCCACTCGTTATCGTACCAAGCAAGTACTTTTACTTTGCGGTTAGCCATAACGATTGTAGAAAGACCATCTACTGTAGATGAGAAAGTTGTTGTATTAAAGTCTGCCGATACAAGCGGCTCCATTGTGAAGTTTAAAATCCCCTTCATTGGTCCTTCAGTAGCTGCTTTTTCAAATGCAGCATTTACTGATTCTACTGTTACATCCGTATCTAAATCAACAACAAGGTCAACAAGAGAAACGTTTGGAGTTGGAACACGTAGTGCCATACCATGAATCTTGCCATCTAGCTCAGGTAATACTAGTTTTAAAGCTTTTGCAGCACCCGTTGATGTTGGGATGATTGACTGTGCGCAACCACGCGCGCGACGTAAGTCTTTATGTGGATTATCAAGATTTTTTTGATCATTTGTGTATGCATGAACAGTTGTCATTAAACCGTTGTTAATGCCGAATGTGTCATTTAATATTTTTGCTACTGGTGCTAAGCAGTTAGTTGTACAAGAAGCGTTTGAAATCACGTCATGTTTTTCAAGGTCAAGTAATTCGTCATTAACACCTAATACTACAGTGATATCTTCGTTTTTACCTGGTGCTGTTAAGATAACTTTTTTTGCGCCCGCTTCTAAGTGCATTGCCGCTTTTTCACGTTCGTTGAATTTACCAGTTGCTTCAATAACGATATCTACGCCCATTGCTGCCCATGGTAATTGTAATGGATCACGTTCGCTAATAATTTGTACGCGTTTACCATTTACCATTAGTGCATCGCCTGCTGTTTCAATTGTACCTTCGAATGTTCCGTGATTTGTGTCATACTTAATCAAATGTGCTAACGTTTCAGCCGGGTAGCTGGCGTTAATCGCAACGATATTTAAATCCTCCTGTACAATCGCTTGACGGAAAACCATACGTCCGATACGTCCGAAACCATTAATAGCAATAGATACTGTCATTTATAAATCCTCCTGTGAATACGTTTTCATATTAATTATATACTATACGAAATTAGTATAACACAATTTTAAAAAAGATGAACATTAAATACGTGCATTAGAAAAGTTCTTATTTTCTGACAAATATTGTAGCATTTTTCTCTTCAAAACTTATGCACTTTTTTTGTCTTTTAATATTAAAAAAAATGCGTAGCGATGATTTTTCGCTACGCACCCAAACTAAATAATTTCCCATTGACTAAGAATTTTTTTCAGTTGTTCTTCCGTTTGTTCTAGTGTTTCATTATTATAAATAACTGCATGCGCACCCTTTTCCTTCATAGAAACCGGCAATTGTGAATGAATGCGAGCAAGTGCATCTTCTTTCGATAATGCGTTACGTTCCATTAAACGACGTAGTTGCACTTCTTCAGTGACCGACACCACTAAAATACGCTCCACAAAATTCTGTAATTTACTTTCAAATAACAATGGAATATCCATCACGACATGCTTTTCACCTGCCGCTAAAAATGCATCACGTTGACGAATCATTTCTTCACGAATGGCCGGGTGCATGATCTCATTTAAGATTTTTCGTTTAGCAGGTTCGTGAAAAATAATATCGCCAAGTTTCGCCCGATTTAAATTACCGTCTTCTAGTAAAATATCATCCCCAAAGTTGCTGGCAATTTTCCCGAGCGTCTCTGTACCTGGTTCTACAACAACACGTGCGACAACGTCCGCATCGACAATAGGTAGTCCCAGTTCTGTCATCATTTTCGCTACTGTACTTTTTCCGCTTGCAATACTTCCTGTTAATCCGATAATCATAAGCTTAATCCCCTTTAATGTTGACAATTTGGGCAAAAGACAGACGTGCGTCCTCCAATTGTCATTTGACTCGTCTCTGTCCCACACGCTGGGCACACCTTTTTGCCGTACATTTGAAGCCGATTTTGCATACTACCAGCCTCACCATTAATATTGCGATAATCTGAAATCGTTGAGCCGCCCGCTTCAATACTTTGACGCAACACAGCTACAACTGTGTCAAATAACGCACGCTTGCTTTTTTCGCTAATACGATTCATTTTTCGAGCAGGGTGAATTCTCTCTGTGAATAGAGCTTCTGTAGCGTATATATTGCCGCAGCCCGATATCACTTGCCCATCCATAATCACTTCTTTGACAGCCTTTTTTTCATATTTCGGCAATAACGATTTCGCAATGAAATAATCACTAGCCTCATCATCAAAAGGCTCCGGTGCCATTTTGGTTAGCGGCGCATGATCTTCTAGATTTTCTAAAAGGCGCAGCTCCCCAAATCGACGAATATCCGAATAAATTAAATATCCCCCGTCCATAAAACGGAATGTTGCATGAATATGCTTTTTGAACTTTACTTCACTTATATCTTCTGGCGAATCGACGACAAACCATGCACCAGTCATACCTAAATGACTCACCAAAAAATAAGGTACATCCTCTTTCAATAAATGAAAAAATATATATTTTGAACGACGTACAACTTTCGTAATTGTCATTTGATTAAGTGCCGCTTCAAATGCATCTGGCTCAGCTTGTTTGACGATGCATTGCTTACCTTCACTAAAACCTAAATGAATCGTCTCCGACAACTTAACACTTTCAATTGTTCGTCCCTCGATTTCTGGTTTCAATGCCCTTACAACACCTTCTACCTCCGGTAATTCAGGCATACAGTTTAAGCCTCCTTACTTCGCTTCGTACCAAGTTGCGCCGTAGTTGACGTCCACTTTTAATGGCACAGCAAGCTTAATCGCATTTTCCATAACTTCTGGTACGATTTTTTCTAGCAATGCTAATTCTTCTTGTGGTGCTTCAAAAATCAACTCATCGTGTACTTGTAGTAGTAATTTCGCTTGCATATTTTCTTTTTTCAAGCGTGCATCCATATCAATCATCGCTTTTTTAATAATATCTGCCGCACTACCTTGAATCGGTGTATTCATCGCTGTACGTTCCGCAAAACTGCGCAAGTTAAAGTTCGAGCTCGTAATATCCGGTAAATAACGACGGCGATTTAAAATCGTCGTCACAAAGCCATTGAATTTCGCATCCTGGATGATATTGTCCATATAGCCTTTTACACCTGGGAAGCTCGCTAAATATTTCTCAATAAATACCGCTGCATCTTTACGTGTGATGTCTAAGTTTTGCGATAAACCATAATCACTAATCCCGTACACAATACCAAAGTTAACTGCTTTTGCCGCACGACGCATATCGCTATCCACTTCGTCTGCAGCTACGTGGAACACATCCATCGCTGTACGTGTATGAATATCCATGCCTTCACGGAAAGCTTCTACTAAGTTTTTATCTTCTGACATATGCGCAAGCACTCGTAGTTCGATTTGTGAGTAATCGGCAGAGAACAAAATCCAGTTTTCATGAGATGGCACAAACGCTTGGCGAATTTTACGCCCTTCCTCTAAACGGACAGGGATGTTTTGTAAGTTCGGATCTGTTGAACTTAAGCGACCAGTTGACGTTAATGCCTGCTGGAAACGTGTATGCACTTTGCCGTCTGCTTCATGAATTTCTTTTAGTAGACCTTCAATATATGTCGATTGCAGTTTTCCTAACTGACGATACAACAGAATATGCTCAATGATGGCATGCTCTGGCTTTAGCTTTTCTAAGACATCTGCTGCTGTAGAATAACCTGTTTTTGTCTTTTTAATAACAGGTAGGCCTAGTTTATCAAAGAGAATAACGCCTAGTTGCTTCGGTGAATTAATATTAAACGCTTCGCCAGCTTCCGCATAAATGTCCTGCTCAATGACCGTCAGCTTATCACCTAATTCTTGACCCATCTTTTCAAGTGTTGCTCGGTTGACCGTAATCCCTTCACTTTCCATCTCACTCAAAATCGATGCAAGTGGTAGCTCTAGGTTTTTATATAAATCAAATTGTTCGTTTTCGCGTAAAAGTGTTTCAAGTTTTGGTTGCAACGTCCAGACAGCAAATGCTTTACGACTTACATGTTCTGCAAGTACATCTTGCGCTGGCACAGCACGCTTAGCACCTTTTCCGTAAACCGACTCATTTGCCTGCACATCACGGTAGCCAAGATCTCTCGCAAGTGTCGCCACATCATCACCACTAAGAGAAGGGTTATTAATGTATGAAGCAAGCAATAAATCAAACTCGACCCCTGCAAGCTTGATGCCAGCACGTTTTAACGCTGCTTGAGACGCTTTTGAATCTGCCATATATTTAGTTTTCGTTGCATCTTCTAACCAAAGTCGTAATGTATCTGATTTAGCAGCATGCTCAAATGGCACATAAAAAGTATCCGTTCCATCTGTTAGAGCTAGTCCGAGTTGCTGACAAGTATGGTAATGCTCGTCCTCAAGCTCTATATGGACAGCCATCGTATCTTTTAACATATCAGGCTTTACATCTTCTACAATATCGTATTCGAATGGTGCACGCTCTTCTTCCTCGACCGCAAAATCACTTTTCTCGATCAATGATTTAAAGCCAAGCTCCTGCCATACATTGATCAATTCTTCCTCATTAGGTCCATTGTAAGCAAGGTCAGCAAGTGTCACCTCAATTGGTGCCTCTGTGAAAATCGTCGCTAGCTTCTTACTCATAATCGCCTGCTCTTCATTGGCCACAAGCTTTTCTTTCATTTTTGATGCTTTTAATGTGTCAATCGCCGCATATAACGCCTCAACTGAGCCATGCTCTTTTAACAACTTCACCGCTGTCTTTTCACCAACACCAGGTACACCAGGGATATTATCGGAAGCATCACCCATTAAGCCTTTCATATCGATAATTTGTAACGGTGTTAAGCCATACTTTTCTTCGATAAATGCAGGTGTATTTTTCTCAATTTCCGTAATGCCTTTTTTCGTAATATAAACTGTCACCTGTTCTGTCGCAAGTTGTGTTAAGTCACGGTCACCCGATACGATAATGACGTCCATATTTTCTGATGCCGCTTCTTTTGCTAATGTACCGATAATGTCATCTGCCTCGTACATTTCAAGTTCATAACGCTTAATCCCATATGCATCAATCAACTTACGAATATATGGGAATTGCTCTGATAATTCTGGCGGTGTTTTCTGACGGCCACCCTTATATTCCGTGAACGTATCATGACGGAAAGTTGTCTTGCCAGCATCGAATGCCACCAACATTTTTGTCGGTTGCTCTTCTTCTAATATCTTTTGTAGCATCGTCGTAAAGCCATACGCTGCATTCGTGTGAATTCCACTATCATTTGTTAAAAGGGGCAACGCGAAAAATGCGCGGTACGCCAAACTATTACCGTCTAGCAATAGTAACTTATCTTTTGTCATCTCATATCCTCCTGAGTTCTCATCTCTTCTTATTGTAAAACGAAAACGTATGTTTGAAAATGCTTCTCTCCCCCTACTTTATCGGGAAAATATACTTTTTACCAATCATATGAGCGGATATAGGGAAATTAGGGATGTGTGATAGTAACTGTGAATTTATCTCCTTTAATATAGAAGCGAGTTAAAACTCTTTCTCACTACCTAATTCGAATTCATTACATTAAAAAAGGCAAAAGTAGACTGTTTCACCTTTTACCCTTTTAACTCTATTCTTTTTCAGAGGTGCCAAAGCACACTATTAGATATCCTAATCCTTCTTTAACTCCGACTTCTTTTTTCTTTTAGTATCTCTTTTCATTAAATAACTTTTAGTTACACTAAAAGTTATTCCTGTAGAACATATCAACACTTGTAGAATACCGCTTGTCTTTCCCACTTTCACCCAATCGTATATAAACCAAATTAATAAGGCTGCCAGTACCATAGCAAGCGTGAACCTTGCAGCTTTTCCATCATAATCAATACAATCCTCTTGTTTTTCATCATCTTTCTCCATGTACATACCCCATTCTTTTTATACGTATACATTCGTAAAATCCTATAGCAAAGACTATTCATATTTGAGCATATCGTTTTGTTGATAACACATTCATTACTATTTCTCTACAAATCCCAAAAGACCTTTTTAACAAAAAAAGAGCCGATTGCACGTAACAATCGACTTCTTCTCTTAATGACTATTTAGTTCATTTGTTTTGTCTTCGCGATAAAAAATCTCTTCATAAATAACCGTCATGATAAATGCATTCATGAAAGCAAACACTAAAAACAACGGCATACCACCTAGTTCCGGCTGCGTAAGTTCTGTACTAAATACCATTACCATACCAATTTGTGCAAGGAAGAAAATGAAACCAATCCCAACTTGCCAAATAGGACGCTGATCTTTACGTTTCTCGTACCAAAACAGTTTTTTAAACACTTTACGTACATCTTCTGCAAGAACAAGACCTAACAAAAATACAACAACAAAAAATACAGGTATATGATAAATACTCTTCGTCACCCACTCAAACTCTGTCAGGCGGAAAAATAGAGTAAAGAACGATGAGATACTACAAGCAATCCCTAGATTTTGGAGCCATGTGCTAATTATTAATTTCACAACAATTACCCCCATACATCTCTTTTAACATCATAATTTTATCAAAAAATAGCACTCTATTAAACACCTTATTCAAAATTCACTCTAACAAAAAAGTGGAAATCTCGTACTCTTCATGTACGAAAATCCCCACTTTCACAAACCCCTGCATGGCTTGCTAGTTTATTCTAAGTGACCCGACAACATTTTGGCATATGGTGAAGTTGATGGCAAAATAATAACCGTCTCTTCCCCAATAGTTTTCTTATAGGATTCTAGTGTACGATACAGCGAATAGAATTCAGGGTCTTGCGAGAACGATTTATTATAAATTTTCGCAGCCTCGGCTTCACCATCCGCTTGTATCAATGCAGCATCCTTATTTGCTTTTGCCAGCATTTCTTGAACTTCTCTATCTGTTTGTGCCTCCATACGACGCTTCTCCGCATCACCTTCTGATAAATACTTTTGAGCAATCGATTCACGTTCTGACACCATATTCGTAAATACAGACTTCTCATTTTCAGCTGGCAAGTCGATACGACGAATACGTACATCGACTACTTCTATACCATAATTATCTTTTGCTAATAATTCATTGACACTTGCTGTCACGCTTTCGTTAATGCCCCCACGCTTTGAGTCTTTTTCACTTATAATATCTTTGTATTTAATCTGACCAAGCTCTGTACGAATGACCGAATAGATGAATTCCTCCATACGAGATTCTACCTTTTCAATTGTCCCAGCATTTGAAATTAAAAGCTTTGGATCTGTAATACGCCATACCGCATAATTATCAATAATAATACGTTTTTTATCCTGTGTATTAATCTCCTCTTCTGAAATTTCGTATGTCATTTGGTTTTTCGGTAATCTCGTCACACTTTGAATAAACGGCACCTTCATGTTCAATCCAGGTTCACTTTCAAATTTCACCACTTCCCCAAATTGACGAACAACGACATACTCAGATTCTTTTACAATATAAACATTCGCAAATAAAATAACTGCAATTGCGAAAATGACTGTTAACGTCACAGCAAGGGAAATATATTTCTTTGGATTCATCGGGCTCTTATTGGACATTTTCACAACATTATCACCAGTGTTTCCTTCAGTAGAAGCGGGTTTTTTAGTTTTCCCAGATAAAAAATTCAGAAATTTTTCAAGATCATTATTCTTTTGGTCCATTAGTTACCGCCCCCTTCTTTTTTCTCCGTTGGTGGTGGTGGTGATTGTAGTCCGGGTAGTGGTAAGTACTTCATCGTGCTACCATCATCATTCATAATGTAAAGTTGCGCTTTCGGTAAAACGTTTTCAAGTGTTTCTAAAATAAGTCGCTCACGCGTAATTTGTTGATTGCCTTTATACTGTTCATACATTTTATTGAAGACCGCTACATCCCCTTGTGCCTGCTCGATACGTGCAGTTTTTGCACCTTCTGCTTTGGAGATAATGGCATCCTTTTCACCTTGTGCCTCGTTAATGCGCTTATTCACATATTTTTCTGCTTCATTTATCTTCGTATTTTTTGTTTCAAGTGCATCTGTTACCGCTGTAAAAGCTGCTCGAACGTCTTTGTTTGGTAGCTCAACATCCTGTAATTTCACACCTAAAATACTGACGCCAATATCATATTTTTCAATAAGAGAGACAAGTAAATCACGTGTTTTAGCCTCGATATCGCCTTTGCCATCTGTTAACGCAGCATCAATGCCTGAGCTGCCAATAATTGAGCGAATGGCACTTGATGTAGCGCTATGTAAAATTTTCTCTGGATTTTGTGCATTGAATAAGTATTTACGTGGATCTGTAATTTTCCATTGAACAACTAGATCTGTTAAGACGATGTTGTCATCACCTGTAATCATTTTCGTTTCAGCATCATAAGCCTCTAACTCACCTTCTTTGTTTTGCTTATAACCAAACTGTAAGCTAAATGTTTCTTTCGATAATATTTCAACTGACTGCACAGGCCAAGGTAATTTAAAGTGCAAACCAGAATCCGTCACCGTTTCGTCTGCTCGACCAAATGTGATTACAACCGCCTGTTCTGATTCATCCACCGTGTACCACGACGTAAATACCGCGATGAGTGCCACGATGCTAAAAATCCCAAGTCCCACCATCATTAGTGTCTTTTTTACACTCATGTCTGTTCCTCCCTTAAGCTTTGTACTACTCTCTACGGAAGGAAATGTGAAAAAGTTTCATAATTCTCAAATAAAAATAGCCTACTACCCATTAAGGTAATAAGCTATTCATCACGAGTTGTTCAAAAACTGGGAATAATGTCGTTGATAAGACAATACTTATTAGCGCAGCGACCACCATCGCAAGACTCGAAAACGTACCTTCCAGCTCTCCAAACTCAAAAGCTTTCGATGTTCCCGTACCATGTGCACCCATCCCGAGCATTAAACCTTTCGCAGATGGCGTATTAAAATGACATGCTCGTATTAACATCGGTGCTAGTAAAGCCCCAAGAATACCAGTCGTCATGACAAAAACTGCCGTTAGTGTTGGCGAACCACCAATCATCGTTGAAATATCCATCGCAATCGGTGTTGTGACAGAGCGCGGCACTATACTATATGTGAGTTCATCATTTAATCCTATAAGTAACGCCAGTACAAATGACGAGGTGATGGCCACAGTAGAACCAACCGTAATACTTACTATGATTTCAAGTGCATGTTTTTTTAATAGACCAATATTTTTATAAATCGGCACAGCAAAAGCGACTGTTGCCGGACCAAGTAAATTCGATAAAACATGACCACCTGCATTATACATTTCATAAGGTATACCAGTTACGAGCAAAATCAGAATGACCACCAAGGGTGTTATAAGTATAGGTGTTAGCCAAGCCTTCCCAAATTTTACGTAAACGGTTTTACTGCCATAAAAGATAGCAATTGTGCCAAGCAAGCTAACAACTGCTACTAAAAAAGTCATACAGCGTCACCTTTTTTTCTATGTCCAAATAACTTCGCCATATAGCCCGTTGCAAGCATAACAACAATCCCGCTACCAACAATCACCGCTATCACTTTCATGCCCTGCACACCAAAAAGTGTATCGTAATCAATTACCCCTATGGCCGACGGAATAAAAAATAGTAATAGCTCACTTAACAGTAAACCCGCCCCAAGCTCTATCCATTCAAGCTTTATAATTTTAAACTGCAGCAGGAAAAATAATAGCCCCAGTCCAATAATGCTCCCCGGAATTGGAATATGTAGTAAACTCGAAATACTATTCCCAACAAATAATATGATATAAAGGTATCCAATTTGCAGGATACTTTTTGCAAACCTCATTGTAATCCTTCTTTCAAACTTATTATTCTTATATACTTTACACCCATTTAACGAAAGAGTACAACAGTAAAAAAACCTGAGCGCATCTGCATCCAGGTCTCTACAAACATTTATTTGTCTTATTATACTTTAAAGGGGGTTTCTAAAATTGATTATAGCCCCCTAATATAAAGCTACTATTTTGCTATTGTAAATATTTCGTAAACTTTTAAAACTAATTCAGGCACAAAAACTCAGTGCATCAATTCAATTCATCCGGTGAATGTTTTGGAATAGACACGATCATTTTCGTCCCCTTACCTACTTCACTTTCTACCAGAATGCGCCCATGATGCGCTTCCACTAAGTGCTTTACAATGGCTAATCCTAGCCCTGTCCCACCAGAATTCCTGCTACGCGCACGATCTACACGATAAAAACGCTCAAAAACGCGTGGGATTTCATTTTTCTCAATTCCTATACCCTCATCTTCAATTTCAAGAATGCCATACTCCTCATTTTCCTTTAAACGTATCGTCACCGTCGTATCCTCCGGCGAATACGTAATGGCATTTGTAATTAAATTCATTACAATTTGAATAATACGGTTAGCATCACCCATTACTTGTACATCACGAGCAATATCAACGTTAAAGCTCATATTTTTCTCATCAAGACGCGGACTTGTAAGCTCTGCTCCTCGAATGAGTACTTCCTGCAAACTCATCGGCATAATATTGACTGTAAAGCCATGCTGCTCAATTTTAGATAATTCCAGTAAATCCTGAATAAGCATTTGTAGCCGATTACTTTCCTTATGAATAATTTCTAAAAACGATAGTAGCATCGTTTCATCTTTATAAGCTCCATCTAGTAATGTTTCTGAGAAACCCTTAATTGAAGTAATTGGTGTACGTAGTTCATGCGATACATTCGCTACGAAATCTTTTCGTATTTGTTCAAGACGTACGAGCTCCGTAACATCGTGCATGACAACAACGACACCGAGCCAGCGACCATGGTCTCCAATTACCGGTGCACCGTATACTTCTTTATTGTAAAACTCCTGTTGTACTTCCATCTTTATTTGCTGGCGGTACGGCATTTCCGTTAGAAAAACGTGGTCAATAAACTGCTCCAATGACTTCGGTAATCCAATCGTACGGAATACTTTCCCTTCTACATCCTCTAACGGCATACCAAAGTGATCTAAAAACACCCGATTCACAATCGATACATTTCCTTCTCTACCAATCATCATCAGCGAACTACCCATGTTTTCGATTAACGTTTTCAGGCGTTCTTCCTCGACCTCTCGAATTGTCGTAATGTCCTGTAGATTACGGGCCAAAATATTGATGGAATGACTTAGTGGCATCAAGCGTTCCTGCTCATTTTCATGGGCTCTAGCACGATAATTACCTTTAGCTAATTCAAGTGCCGTTTCGGTTACATTATCGATTGGTTCTGCGAAATTACGAATCATATAGCGAGTAATAATGCCGAGTAACAAAATCGTAATGATAAATAAGATTGCGAGTACCGCCAAAAGACGTGTCTGAATATACGAAAGTAATTGCTTATCCGTTTCTTTGGTTTGTACCGCATTCAGTGCAGCTTTATCATCTTCAGATAAATTGAATTGCCTATCTTCTATAACCTTAATCATTTCTTCTTGAATGTCAGCGCTTCTCTGAGAATTGTATTGCTCTAGATAAACAGGAAAAAGCTGACCTATGACAAGAACTAGGACAGCTAGTATCGTTCCAAGCAATAGCATGAACGTCAAGAATAAGCGGGTGCTCATTGATTTCATGTCGTTTTTGGCTCCTCAAACTTATAGCCAAGACCACGAATCGTTTTTATAAATATTGGCTTACGGCTATTTTCTTCGATTTTATCGCGCAAATGACTAATATGCACATCTACAATACGAGTATCACCTGCAAAATCGTATTTCCATACTGCACTTAATAGCTGATCACGTGTTAACACACGGTTTTTATTTTCTAATAAATAAATAAGCAATTCAAATTCCTTTGGGGTGAATTCTAGTGCCACATCTTGTAAAAATACTTCGAAGCGCTCAGGATATACACGTAGGTGCCCAAATTCATACATTTTCTCTTTTAAGTCATCTTTATCTTCTATTACTGTACTTTGTGAAAATCTTCGTAACACTGCCTTTACACGTGCTAACAATTCACGAGGACTAAATGGCTTCGTCATATAATCATCAGCGCCAAGCTCTAAACCAAGCACTTTATCGAACTCATCGTCTTTTGCTGTTAGCATAATAATTGGTGTGTTCATGCGTTGCTGGCGGATTTGTTTACATACTTCAGTGCCATCCAGCTTTGGTAACATTAAATCCAGTAGCACTAAATCAGGCTGAATAGCAACTGCCTTATCTAATCCTTCTTGCCCATCTTGCGCCGTTTCCACCGCATAACCAGCTTGTTCTAAATTATATTTTAGTAAGGTTGCAATTGAATATTCATCTTCTACAACTAGAATTGTTTTTGTCATGTCTAATGCCTCCGATAGTGATTTGAAACCCCCATTTCAAATCATCAAGACGTGTTAATCTTAAAGTGGTGGTGTAACAGTTAAGTTTCCTTCGATGACAAGCTTCTTGTTCTCATCGTAAGAGTGGACTGACACATTTATCGTATTATTTTCTTTGTTCACTTCTGTAACTTCTAAAAACGTATCAAATAATTCATAATGATAGAGCGGTCCTAAATATTTTAGATGCTGTTCAATAATACGTGCACCAGGCCCTGGAATGTATTTAGATACAGCAGACGTGATAATGCCATTTAGCATAATCGTAGGCACAATCGGCTTTTTAAAAGGCGTTGTCGCTGCATAATCATGCTGAATATAGAGTGGATTACTATCATTCGTCAATCCTAAATAAAGAAGTAAATCTTTATCTTCTATTTTTTCAGTAATTTGAATCTTCTCGCCAATCGTAATTTCATCAATAGTGAGACCAATTTTACTGTTCTTTTGAAGCAATGACACGCCAACCCCTTTTCTCTCATATCTACTTTCATAGTATCAATTTTTTTCTAAAAGCACAATGAAAAGCCAAATCCAAGCTATGGTTATGTATATGCTCATAGAAGACAAAAAAATCGAACTGGAATGGATTCCCGCTCGATTTCATAAACATACTATTAAGATAGAACTTCCATAACTGCTTTAACAGCATTAGCAGAGTTATCTAACGCAGCTTTTTCTTTTTCAGTTAATTCTAGCTCAAAGATTTTCTCGATACCGTTAGCACCAAGTAAAGTTGGAACGCCTAGGTAGATATTCTCATAGCCATATTCGCCTTCAAGAAGCGCGATTGAAGGAAGTATACGTTTTTGATCTTTCAGGATTGCTTCAGCCATTTCAATAAGAGCAGCAGCCGGAGCATAATATGCAGAACCATTACCAAGAAGGTTTACAATTTCAGCACCACCGTTACGAGTACGGTCAACGATTTCTTCTAAACGCTCAGGAGCGATTAAAGTTTCTAGCGGAATACCACCAGCGAATGAATAACGCGTAAGTGGAACCATCGTGTCACCGTGACCACCTAGTACAAAACCAGTGATGTCTTTAACAGAGATATTTAGTTCTTCAGCAATGAATGAACGGAAACGGGCTGTATCAAGTACACCAGATTGACCGATTACACGGTTTTTAGGGAATCCAGTTTCTTTATATACAGTGTAAGTCATAGCATCCACTGGGTTAGTTAATACAAGGATTGTTGCTTCTGGAGAGTATTTAGCGATTTCTTTAGATACAGATTTCATAACGCCTTGGTTGATTTGCACTAAATCGTCACGGCTCATACCTGGCTTACGAGCAATACCTGCTGTGATGATTACAATATCAGAACCAGCAGTATCTTCATAGTTAGAAGTACCAATTACTGAAGAATCAAAACCTTGGATTGGAGAAGCTTCGAACATATCAAGAGCTTTACCTTTTGTAGGATTTTCTGCTTGTGGAACGTCAACTAATACTACATCACCAAGTTCTTTTTGTGCTGCTAGGAATGCTGCCGTAGCGCCAGTGAAGCCGCCGCCAATAACTGAGATTTTTTTACGTTTCAAAGTCATTTTTAATACGCTCCTTTTGTTTGGGTTTTTATGTTTTAAAAAAGGGAGGAGATTAATTCTCCTACCCTCTATTAAACAAATATATATTAGACACTTATCGAATTACAATAATTTATCTAAAGATTATAGGTTGCCGATTAAAGCATCAGCAAATTTAGAACATGAAACTTCTGTAGCGCCGTCCATTAAACGAGCGAAGTCATAAGTTACAACTTTAGAAGAGATTGTTTTCTCAACAGATGTGTTGATCATGTCAGCAGCTTCTTGCCATCCTAAATGTTCAAGCATTAATACGCCTGAAAGTAATACTGAAGATGGGTTAACTTTATCTAAGCCAGCATATTTTGGAGCTGTACCGTGAGTAGCTTCGAAGATCGCGTGACCAGTTACATAGTTAATGTTTGCGCCTGGAGCGATACCGATACCACCAACTTGTGCAGCTAATGCATCAGAAATATAGTCACCATTTAAGTTCATTGTAGCTACTACATCGAACTCTTTTGGACGAGTTAGGATTTGTTGTAAGAAGATATCAGCGATAGAATCTTTAATTAAGATTTTTCCTGATGCTAAAGCGTCAGCTTGTGCTTTGTTTGCAGCTTCTTCACCTTGTTCAGCTTTAATAGCGTCATATTGGTTCCAAGTGAATGTTTGATCAGCAAATTCAGTTTCAGCTAATTCATAACCCCATTTTTTGAATCCACCTTCAGTGAATTTCATGATGTTACCTTTGTGAACTAATGTCACAGATGGACGGTTATGTTTGATTGCATATTCGATAGAAGAACGTACTAAACGCTCAGTACCTTCTTTAGATACTGGTTTCACACCGATACCTGAAGTTTCTGGGAAACGAATTTGTTTTACATTAAATTCAGATTGTAAGAAGTTAATGATTTTTTGAGCTTGTTCAGAGCCTGCTTCGAATTCGATACCAGCGTAGATGTCTTCTGTGTTTTCGCGGAAGATTACCATATCAACGTCTTCTGGGCGTTTAACTGGAGAAGGTACTCCGTCAAAGTGACGTACTGGACGTAAGCAAACATATAGGTCTAGTTGTTGACGTAATGCTACGTTTAGAGAGCGGATACCACCACCGATTGGCGTAGTAAGAGGACCTTTAATTGCGATTAAGTATTCATTAATTTTGTCTAGAGTTTCTTGTGGTAACCATTCACCTGTTTGGTTGAATGCTTTTTCACCAGCTAGAACTTCTAACCATTCGATTTTCTTTTCGCCGTTGTAAGCTTTTTCAACAGCTGCATCGATTACACGAGATGCTGCAGCCCAAATATCAGGACCGATACCGTCACCCTCGATGAATGGAATTACTGGATTGTTTGGTACGTTAAGTACGCCATTTTCAACTACGATTTTGTTTGTCATTGTTGTTGCCTCCTAAATTCATAATCATAGGACTGTGTTAACTACAACACAGTCCCAAACATTTTAGCATATTTTCCTAATTAGCGCTCGCTGATTGGAATATATTTCTGCATACCTGGTCCAACATATTCTGCACGTGGACGGATAAGACGGTTATTAGCATACTGTTCAAGAATGTGTGCTACCCAACCAGAAGTACGTGATACAGCGAAAATTGGTGTGAATAGATCATGATCAATACCTAATGAATCATAAACCGATGCAGAGAAGAAATCTACGTTAGCTGGTAGTTTTTTCTGTTCAACAATCATATCATGGATTTTAACTGACATTTCATATAGTTCCGGTTTACCAGTTAATTCAGTTAATTTTTGTGACATTACACGTAAATGCGGCGCACGTGGATCACCTTTGCGGTATACGCGGTGACCGAAGCCCATGATTTTCTCTTTGTTATCTAACTTAGTCTGAATATAAGATTCAACATTAGCAAGTGAACCTATTTCAGATAACATTTTCATAACTTGCTCATTTGCACCACCATGAAGTGGTCCTTTTAATGCACCGATAGCTGCAGTTACACCAGAATAAACATCTGAAAGTGTCGCTACACATACGCGTGCTGTAAATGTTGATGCGTTTAATTCATGGTCAGCATGTAAAACTAAAGCTTTATCGAATGCTTCAACTTCGATTGCTGCTGGCTCTTCACCTTTTAACATATATAGGAAGTTTGCTGCATAACCTAGTTCTGGTTTTGGCGCGATTGGCTCTAAACCTTTACGAACGCGTGCAAATGCAGTTACTGCTGTAGCAATCTTAGCTTGTAGACGGATAGCTTTACGGTAGTTAGCTTCTGGATCCATTACATCTGCTTCTTCATCGAATACACCAAGTAAAGATACTGCAGTACGTAATGCAGCCATTGGATGTACAGTTGAAAGTGGGTATGATTTGAATTGGTCTACAATTGCTTGTGGAATAGACATGTTGTCTGCCAATTGTTGTTTTAATTCAGCTAGCTCGTCCTCTTTTGGTAAACGAGTGTGCCATAACAAATAAATTACCTCTTCAAACGATGCATTAACCGCTAAATCATCAATGTCGTAACCAACATATGTAAGTGTGTCATCGATAATTGAACTGATTTTAGATTCCGCTGCTACGATACCTTCTAAACCTTTTGTTGCTGACATAAATTATCGCTCCCTCATACTTTGTAATTTTTGTGTAAGTGCTTTCTATTTCATGAACACTTACGTTTTCTGCTCATTTAAACCATTAATTAAATCGCTTACATTGTTATTATAATCATTTTTGACAGCTTTGTGAATGCCATTCCTTTAAATTAAGAAAAAAACGTACGAGCGACCGTAATTTTACATTTAAGAGTTTTTTGAGAACATTTTGACAATATACAATCATTTAAATAGAGGTGATTTTGTAAAAAATGAAGAATTTTAAGTATTTTTCATACGAAAGATCTATAAACATAACACTTTTTCTTTTTTACTTCCTGGTTCTTTGGTTTGTATTGCCAGTATCTCTCGCGATTTTTTTATCTTTTTCTACTTATCCTATAATAAATTTCTTACACAAATATTGCAAAATCGCCTACTGGCTTGCAGCAATTATCGTAGAAATCCTCATACTTTCAAGTATTATTCTCCTAATCATTATTACAATCAACAGTATTATACTTATTTTCCCTGAAATACGAGATACACTTCAAAATTTCCACTTATTCACGGAATACGAATCTCTATTCATACAAGTTCTTCAAGAAAAATCACTGTCGATTTTCGATTCTATCCTTGTATACACAGCTAATATTCTACAACTTTTCATGAAGCATCTCATAGAAGTATTTATCTTCCTTGTTGCTTATTACATTGCGCTACTTGAAACAAGAAAATCTCGCTACTGGTTCTTCCAATACGTGCCGAAAAAATATCGTGTCGAATGGCAATCTCATTTTTCAAAAATAATGAAACTATTTCATTACTTTTTGTTTGTAGAATTCCAACTATTCACAATTACGTTATTCATATTATGCGCTGGCTTCATGCTGTTTCAATTTGAGAATGCGATTATTAAAGCATTTGTCGTTGCATTCGCTGATGTACTGCCGTTTTTTGGAATCGGAGTATTCCTCATCCCCATGAGTATTTATTTTTACTTCAATGGCAATACATTTTTATGTGTCTCTATTTTACTGTTATATTTATTCGTACAATTAACAAGGCAGCTAGCTGATTCTATGCTCTGGTCCAATACGCTACAATTACGTACTGTCCATACATTTTTCATCAGTGCTGCCTCAATTTTATTATTCGGTTTTTACGGTATTTTGTTAAGTCCGTTATTTTTATTCCTTGCAGTTAAGCTAAAGGAAAATGCTATCTTTGAACGATAATGAACTGACCGTTTTTCATTTTTTTACGCATCCAGTAAAAGGCTAACGGTTGGAACATTTTACGTGTAATTGGCAATAGCAACAGCAGACCTAGAGTATCTGTTAAAAATCCTGGTAGTGCTAATAATAACCCACCACTAAAATTCAACATGGCATCTATAACAGCAGGACCTGGTGCTTCACCACGTGCTAAAGAGTTTTTCACTTTTTGGACCGAATTCATACCTTTATTTTTTGCTACATATATACCGATGACACTTGTTCCAACAATTAATAACAATGTACTAAGTACACCAATTTTTTGCCCAATAAATATTAATAACGCCAATTCGGCTAATGAATAAACAACGAAACTAAGAAAGATTTTCTTCATTTTTCTTCTCCTTTCGCATAAAAAAAACGCTTACCTCTTATACGTTATTATAGCCCAATAAGTTTCACCTATAAAAGAAAAAGCTCTAGTACAAGTTTCATACTAGAGCTTTTCATTCTGTTGAGAAAGTAGAAATTACGTGAATAAATCGTTCTTAAAAATGGTCTCTACACCTAAATCCGTACTTGAAAGCTCCTTTAACTACAGTAACAGGGGGTGATTTCCGTTTCGGCTGGGCGCTTTCCGGGGGGCGTCCGATGAGCCACTTCACTCGGCAAGCAATCTAAAATTAATCTGTACTTTCATCAAACTCTATCCTTAACTTAGGAGGATGAATAGAAATTTTCAAGTAATATCATCAGTTCACTGCAAGATGACCATCTGCACAGTAGTCCTCTTCTCTTCATTAAAAATTAGATTGTTCCACTTTCTTTTACTATTTTGATAAGAAAATTCTAGTTGATTGGAGTGGAAGGCGGCGACTCCTAGGGGATCAGCGAGCAACTTGAGACCCTGCAGGAGCGTAAGCGACGAAGCGGCTCAAGGCTCGCCCCCTGGAACGCGTCCACCTGTAACGGAAATCAACGGGGCCTTTGAACAAACTTTCATAAACGTCCACCAAGAATTCATTGATGTAATTGTTTTTCAACAATGTGAAAAGCTCTAGTACAAGTTTCGTACTAGAGCTTTTCATTTACATTTTATAGAACACTTGCATGTCCTTTATAAATAACGCCTGTTTCAGCATCCATTGTAATTTCTTGTCCGTGGCGGATTAATGTTGTTGCCTCTTTCACTCCAACAATAACTGGAATACCAAGACTTAAACCAACAACTGCTGCATGACTTGTAAGTCCGCCTTCTTCAGTAATTAGTCCGACACAGTTTTCAAGAGCTGGCATCATGTCACGATCTGAGCCAACTGTAACTAAAATGTGACCTTCTGTCTCATAGGCAAGTGCTTCTGCAGCATTTTTTGCAATAACAGTTTTGCCAACTACAGAGGCTTTACCGATTCCTTGACCACGTGCAAGTAAATCGCCGATGATATGAACTTTCATCAAGTTCGTTGTGCCTGCTTCACCAACTGGTACACCAGCTGTGATGACAACTGCATCACCGTGATTTACAAAACCATGTTTCAAGCTTTCATCTACAGCTAACTCTAAAATTTCATCAGTTGAAGTAACACGTTGACAAACAACTGGCTGCACACCCCATACAAGTGTTAACATTTGCGCTGAATTCACAGAACCAGTTACTGCTATGATTGGCACACCTGGACGATATTTAGCAATCATTTTTGCAGTGTTACCACTTTCAGTTGGCGCAAGTACAGCTTTTACGCCTAAGTTGATAGAAGTATAAGCAACAGCTTGCGAAATTGCCTCTGTCATGTTTGCTTCTTTTTCACGGCTACGTTTTGACACAATTTGTCTGTAGTCTAAAGAATTTTCTGTACGTACAGCAATTTTATTCATCGTTTGCACAGATTCAACAGGGTAAAGTCCCGCTGCTGTTTCACCAGAAAGCATGATTGCGTCAGTTCCATCGATAATCGCATTCGCTACGTCACTCGCTTCAGCACGTGTTGGACGTGGATTACGTTGCATAGAATCTAACATTTGTGTTGCTGTAATAACTGGTTTACCCACTTGATTGCATTTTAAAATTAATTTCTTTTGTACTAGTGGTACTTCTTCGGCAGGAATTTCTACACCAAGGTCACCACGTGCAACCATTAAGCCGTCTGACACAGTAATGATTTCATCGATGTTATCGACACCTTCTTGGTTTTCGATTTTCGGGATAATTTGAATATGGCTACCACCATTTTGCTCTAATAATTCACGAATTTCTAACACGTCGCTTGCACGACGAACAAATGATGCGGCAATAAAGTCTACACCTTGCTTAATACCGAATAAGATATCTTGTGCATCTTTTTCAGTAATACCAGGAAGTTGTACAGATACACCCGGAACATTGACACCTTTTTTATTTTTTAAGACACCCGCATTTTCAACGATTGTATGGATTAAGCCCTTTTCCATATCTTTAGCTAGTACTCGTAATTCGATTAAACCATCGTCTAACAAGATAATAGAGTTTTGATCAACGTCTTCGATTAAACGATCGTAAGTTATTGAAAAGCATTTTTCTGTCCCTTCAACTTCAGTCATTGAAATATCAATCACTTGCCCTACAGATAGGTGAAGTTCACCATTGCGCATATTGTGCGTACGAATTTCAGGACCTTTCGTATCCAGTAAAATACCCACTGGTTTGCCTAATTTTTCTGCTACTTCACGAATTGTATTGATTCGACCTTCATGTTCTTCATGCGATCCGTGCGAAAAATTTAAGCGGGCAACGTTCATACCTGCTTCAATTAGCTTCTCTAAAGTTTCTGGTGACTCACTTGCTGGACCAATTGTACATACTATTTTCGTTTTTCTCATTATTTGCCCACTCCGTTTTTCACTAAATTATATTGAAAGTTCTTTCATCAATGTGTACAAGCTTACATCTGCTTCATGACTCTTTTTAAAAGCTTCTGGCATATCATAGTCAATTAATTGATGATTACGGATACCAACTGCTCTACCTGCTTTACCTTGCATTAGTAACTCTACTGCTAGTGCACCAAAACGACTTGCAAGTACGCGATCACGTGCTGTAGGGATTCCACCACGTTGTATATGACCTAATACAGACACACGAGTTTCAATGCCAATTTTATCTTTTAGCAATTTTGCTAACTCACTACCAGACATGACACCCTCAGCGACGATAATAATACTATGCTTCTTGCCGCGTGCAGCACCACGTTCTAATCTTGCAATAATTTCATCTAAATTATACTCTTCTTCAGGAATTAACACAGTTTCAGCACCTGCTGCAAGCCCTGCCCAAAGTGCGATATCACCCGCATCTCGTCCCATTACTTCGACAATGAAAGAATTCTCATGAGAATTCGCTGTATCACGGATTTTATCTATAGATTCTACTACTGTGTTGAGTGCTGTATCAAATCCAATCGTATACTCTGTACCTGGTATATCGTTATCAATTGTACCCGGTACTCCAACAACTGGGAACCCTTTATTCACCATTCCCATTGCACCACGATATGAACCGTCACCACCAATTACTACTAAACCTTCGATATCTGCAGCACGCAAATTCGCGATAGCTCGCTCTTGCGCAGCATCCTCTTTAAATTCAAGGCAACGTGCGGAGTATAATTTAGTACCTCCTCGTTGAATAATATCACCAACTGAACCTAAATCTAAAGGTTCCATACTACCATTCAACAATCCTTCATAGCCATGATTAATACCGACAACCTCAATTCCATGAAAAGCCGCCTTACGTACGACTGCACGAATTGCTGCATTCATTCCCGGTGCGTCTCCACCACTTGTTAAGACAGCAATCTTTTTCATAATCTAAGCACCTCCTGCACATATCTACTATTATTCACCTTATCACGAAAAAACAAACTACGAAAGTGCTCAAAAAAAACAAAAACATAACATTTACAAAAAAAAAATGAAAAGAATGCGTTAGCACGCATCCCTCCATCCAAGTTCTACCATTTGTAAAGTTCTGCTATTCGCCAAACTGACCTATTTTTTTAAACTTTTCATAACGATCTTCGACTAATTGCTCGGCATTGAAAGCTCCTAGTAATTTTAGTGTATCACTAATACACTCTTTTAAATACAGTGCTTGTTTAGCCACGTTTCGATGTGCACCACCTGCTATTTCTGGAATAATACCATCAATAACACCTAATTCTTTTAAATCTGGTGCTGTAATACGTAATGCCTCAGCAGCTTGCTTCGCTAAGCTTCCGTCTCTCCATAAAATTGAAGCAGCACCCTCTGGTGAAATAACCGAATACGTTGAGTTTTCCAACATAAAGACTCGGTTTGCAACACCTAAAGCAAGTGCCCCGCCGCTTCCACCTTCACCAATAACGATGCTAATAACGGGCACTTTTAAACCAGCCATTTCAATTAGATTACGTGCAATTGCTTCACTTTGTCCTCGTTCTTCCGCTGCTTTTCCAGGATAAGCACCCTTAGTATCAATGAAGCAAATGATAGGGCGATTAAATTTTTCAGCCTGCTTCATTAAACGAAGTGCCTTTCTGTATCCTTCTGGATGAGGCATCCCAAAATTACGTCGAATATTTTCTTTCGTCGATTTACCACGTTGATGACCAATAAGCGTCACTGGCTGTCCTTCAAAGAAAGCAATACCACCAATGATTGCTGCATCATCGCCAAAATTACGATCTCCGTGCAACTCAATAAAGTTTTCACACATTGCTTCTATATACTGTAACGTTGTTGGGCGTTCAGGATGACGAGCTACTTGTACACGATCCCATGGCTTCATGTTCGCATAAATGGATTGCTCCAACTGGGACAATCTCGTTTCAAGCTTTTCAATCTCCCCTGTCATATCTACTTCTGCCTCAGCAGCAATAGTTTTGAGTTCATCAATTTTCCCACGTAATTGCACAACCGGTTCCTCAAACGCTAATGTTTTAGACATGCTGAACGCCACCCTTCGTATGCATTTTCACGAGCATTGCGACTTGTTTCCTCATATCTTTTCGGTGGAAAATCGCATCAAGTTGACCATGTGCCAATAAAAACTCAGCAGTCTGGAAATCACTCGGCAATTTTTCTCGCACTGTCTCTTCAATAACACGACGACCAGCGAAACCAATAAGCGCTTGTGGTTCTGCAATATTAATATCGCCAACAGATGCAAAGCTTGCGGATACACCGCCTGTTGTTGGATGCGTTAAAATCGATATAAAAAGTAAACCTTGATCACTATGACGTTTTAAAGCTACACTTGTTTTTGCCATTTGCATTAGTGATAACACGCCTTCTTGCATACGTGCACCACCACTTGCCGTGAAAATAATAAACGGCACTCGCATTTCAGTTGCCTTTTCAACAGCACGTGTAATTTTCTCTCCCACGACAGACCCCATTGAGCCCATCCGGAAATGAGAATCCATAATAGCTACTACAATTTCTACGCCTTCTAATGTACCTACGCCAGTCAATACGGCTTCATTTAAGCCCGTTTTTTGCTGATCCACGGATACCTTTTCCACGTATGCTGGAAAATTCAAAGGATTGCTCGTTTGTAAATGATCGTCCATTGAAACAAATGAGCCTTCATCTAAGAAAATTGCTACACGTTCCTGTGCTTTCATTTTAAAATGATGACCGCATTTCACGCAAACATTATAGTGCTTTTCTAACTCTTTTGTTAGTTGAATATGACGACATTCTGAACACTTTGTCATTAATCCTTCAGGAAATGCCTTTTCTTGACCATCTTGTATCATTGTTTTCTTTTTACGATTACCACTAAATAAATCACGTATTGCCATTTTTGTATCCCCCTTTGTTGTATAAATGATTTAAGCAGTTTCCATCCATTTTTCGTATGCTTGTAATGCCTCTTTTTCAAACCCAAGCTGCATTGACTTTAGCATTGTTTGAATAATGAGCTTTTCCCCTTCCATTGAAAGGCGGTTTAAGCGGTCACCATCATACGCTACTAATTGAAACCAAATCTTTAGTGCAAGACGATTGCCTGAAGTAATCAATATTTCGCGTAAAATATCTCTACAATTCACCGCACCATCGATCTCTAGCCTAACAAAAAAGCTGTCCCACACAGGAAGTGTTCGTAATACCTCTGTACAGGTTATTACGCGAATTGCTTCCTTTTCATGAATTTGTCGCGTTAACTCGACATCTTTTTTTGATTTTTCATCTTCTAATATAAACATCGACAAAACTTCTACAAGCTGATGATTATGTGTGGTAGCAAGAAATGTTCCGCCACCATGTCTTGTTTCAATTAATCCTAGTAATTCTAAACTTCTCAGTGCTTCCCTTACAGATGAACGCCCGACACCCAATCGCTCTGAAAGTACTCGCTCAGATGGAAGCTTTCCACCAGATTGAATTTTTTCTACTTGAATAAGTTGACGAAGTTGATGCACGATTTCTAAAAAAACTTTTTTATTTTCGGTTTGTTTATCCATATGAAAACTCCCCTGTTACCATACTTACTTCTTCGGTCCAAAAGTGGTCTGACCACTTTTTACGATGACTATATCTTACAAAATAACAGTATAAATGTAAAGAAAAAACTGCATGGAATTCATGCAGTTTTTAAAATTTCTTTAATTTCAGTTATTATTTCGTCGTTTGTGCATGTTTTGCTTTCACCTGTTGCTTACCAAACCGCAATTCGAGAGTACCTTCAATGTAAAGTATCTCATCTTCTTGTAACATATCTTGTACAAGCTGGAACACTTGTGGAAACAGTGTTGCTGAAACGGAACTGTATTCATCTTGTAGTTGTACAAAAGCCATTTGCTCGCCTTTTTTCGTACGAATTACTTTCACTTCTTCAATCATTCCGATCATTTTGACAAGCGTTCCTTCACGCATTTGCTTGAGCTCTCGACATGTAGCATTGACTTCCTGCCATTGTAATCTTGCCTCTACAACTGGATGAGTAGAAATATAAAAGCCAAGGCTATCCTTTTCATGTTGCAGCATTTCTTTTCTTGGCATCGGTTCTGCTTGCATATATTTTGGTTTACCAAAGCTAAACGCCGTGGCCGACTCTAAATCAATATCATCAGTTGGACGAAGCAATTCTGCTTGCTTTACAGCCGCCTCTAATGTTGCAAGTAATACTGCTCGGTCTTTCCCTAAATAATCTAGTGCCCCTGCAAAAATTAATGATTCCATAATTTTTAGTTTAAAATGCTGTGCACTTAATAGAACCGCTAAATCAAACAAATTATCAAATGCAGATCGATTCTCTTTACGCAACATCATTAACTTATCTAAGAACGGCTGTGGTACACCTTTCACACCCGATAAGCTATAACGGATTCCTTCATTTTCAACAGTGAAGAACTTTGTACTTTGTAAAAGTGAGGGAGGATAAAATACGATTCCCTTATCTCTTGCCTCTGCAATAAGTTGCTGAATTTTGTCTGTATTTCCAGTAGCATTTGATAATAATGCTGCGTAAAAACTTTTCGGGAAATGCGCCTTTAAATAAGCCATGTGATAAGAAATTATACTATACGCTACGGCATGACTTTTCGGAAAACCGTAATCTGCAAAACGAACGATTAATGCATATACTTCCTCTGCTACCGCTAACTCATAGCCTTGCTGTATGGCACCACTTACAAACACCGCTCGTTGCTCCTCTAGCACTTCACGATTTTTTTTACTTACCGCTCGGCGTAATAAATCTGCCTGGCCCATCGTAAAGCCTGCCATCACCGAGGCAATGCGCATAATTTGCTCCTGATACACAATAACGCCAAAGGTCTCGCGTAAAATCGGCTCTAACACAGGATGCGGCAACACAACCAACTCCTTGCCAGCTTTACGCCTTGCGTACACAGGTATGAAATCCATCGGACCTGGACGATACAATGCATTGACGGCCACAATATCTAAAAAATGTGTTGGACAAATATCTCGTAATGCT
The DNA here is from genome assembly GCF_044761695.1 of Lysinibacillus sp. NPDC097287. NCBI lineage: Bacteria > Bacillati > Bacillota > Bacilli > Caryophanales > Bacillaceae > Lysinibacillus > Lysinibacillus sp. NPDC097287. The sequence continues at coordinate 131,951 of NZ_JBIWCX010000006.1, read as the reverse complement.
TGACGCATTCCATCGGATTCTAATTGAAAAATTCCCGTCGTATCACCGGCTTGCAGTAACTGGAACGTCTTCTCATCGTGCATTGGAATTCGTTCAAACTCTATCCACGGGCCATCCGCTTTATAAATCGACCAGCGAATTTGCTCTAATATCGTTAAATTCCGCAAGCCTAAAAAATCCATTTTCACAAGCCCACTTGCTTCAACATCTCCCATCGGCCATTGTGTTAAATAAATACCATCATGTCCTTCTTCAATCGGTACTGTCTCTACTAAAGGCGTTGGTGCAAGTACAATTCCAGCAGCATGTGTTGACGCATTTCGCGGTAAGCCTTCTAACTTTAATGCCACATCAAACCACCGGCCATGCATTTCATTTTCTGCAATCCACTGTTGAAGTACTTGAGACTCTGCGTATGCTCTTTGTAGTGTTATGCCTGGTTTATTCGGAATCATTTTTGAGATTTTTTCGAGCGTTTCTGCTTCAAAACTAAAAACCCTTGCTACGTCTCTAGCAACAGCCTTTGCCGACAATGTCCCAAAAGTAATGATTTGTGCTACATTTGCCTTACCATATTTCTGTGCTACATATTGAATAACTTTTTGTCGTTTAGAATCTACAAAGTCAATATCAATATCCGGCAGTGTTACTCGTTCTGGATTTAAAAATCGTTCAAATAGTAGACCGTACATTAACGGATCGACTTGGGTAATTGATAAGCTATACGCCACAAGTGAACTTGCAGAGGAACCACGACCCGGACCTGTTAAAATACGATTCTCTTTCGCATAGCGCATAAAATCAGCTACGATTAGGAAATAATCCGCATACCCCATTGAGCAAATAACACCAAGCTCATAGTCGAGTCGTTCTTGATATTCCTGTGTTAATGGCTGCTGTAACCTAGCTGTTAGTCCTGCATAAGCCTCCTTCACGAGTAAACTCTCTGCTGTTTCTTCCGTTGGCACAGGGAATTTTGGCATCTGTATATGCACTTCTGGTATTTCAGCTGTACAGCTTATTAGCATACTCGCACTCTTTTCAAGCCATTCCGGTCGATCTAAAAACCAAGTATTCCACTCCTCTGATGTTGGAGCGAATTGCCCTTGCGAATCCGCAGTATACATTCCTTCATTAAGCTTTTCACCCGTGTCAATCGCTCTTGCTACCTCATAGGCGAAGTGATCCTCCGGTCGTAAAAAATAACAACAATGTGTAGCGCCAATCGCAATATTTTCAGCCGCACACCAAGAAACAATAGCCGCTTCTTGTTCAGAAACAGTTCCCAATGGTCTTGCTATGCCGACAAAAAATCGCTCACCAAAGACCGTATGTAGATTACTAGCAAAAGATTTCCAAGCCTCCATGTCCTCTTGGCGATCCGCACCAGTAAGCATTCCCATACACCCCGTCTGGTAGCCTTCAAGCCATTTCCACGGTAATACCTCATCTTGTCTAATAGACACAGCACTACTGATCTTTAATAAATTTTGATAGCCTTCCTGAGTTTGTGCATAAAGTACAAGAGCCATTTTCATATCCTGCCATTGCACTGTCACAGTTAATCCCATTACTACATGTAAGTTTGCTTGCTGCATTGCTTTACAAAAAGGCAAAAGCCCGTACAATTTCGTATTAACGATTGCACAGGCTTGTGTTTTTTGCTCTTGTAAAAATGGGATCAATTGTTCAAGTCGAATTGTACTCTGAAGCAAATCCGCGCTCGTATGCATTTGTGTGTATACATGTGTCAATAGTATCCCAACCTTTCATTTATGCGTTATACGCTGCACAAATTTCTTGTAAACGCTTTGTTACTCGTTCTGCTTCTCCCCAAGAATATGCTGTAGCACCTGAGGCAAGAGGGTGCCCACCACCATTAAATTCTTTCGCTAATGTATTAATAACAGGACCTTTAGAGCGTAGGCGCACGCGAATTTGATCTTCTTCTTCAATAAACACTACCCAAGCACAAATGTTTTTGACACTACCTAGACAGCCTACTAATAAAGAAGCTTCAGATGGTACTGCATCAAATTCAGCTAGTAAGCCTTTTGTTAGCTTTACATATGCAGCTCCGTTTTCATCCATTTCGAAATTTTGATAAATATAGCCTTGTAAATTGAGCAACTTACGGTCCATCTCATACATGCCGTCAAAAATTTGATTACGATCAAAATTATATGTAATTAGCTCACCAGCAATTTTAAATGTTTTGACCGTAGTGCTCGGAAATTGGAAACGTCCTGTATCCCCTACGATACCAGCAAATAAAAGTCTTGCTGATGTATCTGAGAGTTTCCAATTTGCCACGTCTTTTCCTTCTTCGAATAACTCATAGATCATTTCGCTACATGAGCTTGCATTTGTGTCCACCCAACGGAAATCACCATATGCATCATCATTTGGGTGATGGTCTATTTTAATCACCATTTTACCATTCGTATAACGTTGGTCGTCGACACGTTCAGTGTTTGCCGTATCTGTTACAATGACTAGCGCATCTTTATATACATCATCAGAAATTTGATCAGGCATAGCTAAAAACGACAAAGAAGTATCATGGTCTCCGACAGCATATACCTTTTTTTCTGGATAGTTTGCTAAAATCAGCTCTTTTAAACCCAATTGTGAGCCATATGCATCTGGATCTGGACGCACGTGGCGGTGAATAACAATAGTATCGTATTGTGCAATTGTGTCGATGATTTGTCTCTTCAAAATAGTTTCCTCCAAAATGATAGTAAAATCCGTTCGCATTTTCTCCAGTTTATCGTTACAATAATTACTAGTTATGCTAGGAGGTTTACTATGCTCAATTTAATTTTTGTCTTTGCGATTATTATATCGTTTGTTGTTTATTTTTACTTTAAAACAAAACAGTTTCGCTCAAAATTACCAATCGCTAAAAATTGGTATAAATGCAAAGCTAACGTAGGACTTGGCGCGTTTATTTTACTATTCGCACTAAACCAAGCTTATTTATTCCCTGGTTTATTTACATTTATAATTGTAGCAATTCTTGTCATTCTAGGCATCTTTGTTATTATAGAAAATGTCAAAAAAGTACGCCACTATGGACAATTTGTTGAAGAAGAATTCCAAATTAATCAATAAACCTATCAATTTCGCCTTGGCGTAATTGCGTCCAGATTTTGAATTGTGCTTAGGCCTGCGTGATGCAGGTCAGTTAGCTGTTGCCGCATGGATGCGACGTACTTAGGCTAACTTCTTCTTTAAACTCCTTTCAAAATCTGTGACATCCGCCGGAGGCTTAATCTTCATTCAGCAGGCGTTTGCTGCTGACGCTTCGCTTTCGCGCACAAAACATCTGGACACCCACTGAAAAAGAAGACTAATACCACATTTATCTCACAACCTATAGAGGTGAGATGAATGAAGATAAAGGGGTGACCTAGCTACTAGGTCACCCCTTCGTCGATGGAAGCTACAGTTTAACGCTCCAATAGTTGGAACGTCATCATCGCTTTTCCAACAAGCGTTTGATGACTATACACCTCAAAGTCCATTTTCACGAACTTACGGCTCATATCTAATATACGAGGTTTAACTGTAAGAATGCTTTCCATTTGTACAGGCTTAATAAAGTAAATGTTCATATTTTCAGCAATCGCGTCACCGCGCTTACGACGTTTCAAAGCAAATGAACCTACTTCTGCTAATAATGTAGTAAAGGCTCCATAAGAAATCGCACCATACTGGTTTGTCATTTGTGGTGTCACTTTAAACTCTACGATTAAATTTTCATCGCCAAGTACCTTCATTTCATTCTTCACTAGGTCATCGATTGTCTCACCATGCTGTGGCTGACGTTGCGCATGTTGCAATGCCTTTAAGACATCTTGACGACTAATAACACCTTGTAAAATATTATCATCATCCACTACTGGCAATAAATCAATGCCCTCCCAGATCATACGATGTCCAGCTGAAGCCACACTCATTTTCATTGAACCAGCGATTGGATTCTTCGTCATTACTTTTTCGATAAGTTCATCATCTTCTTTACCGATAACATCTCTTACTGTTATCATACCCACTAATTTGTTATTCACCGTTACAACTGGGAACGCCCCATGTGTTGTACGTTCGTTTAACTTCTGGAAATGATGTATCGTTTCGTCACTTCGAAGCACCGAGGTTTCCGCCATCGGAATAAAAATATCCTCGATAAACAAAATATCTTTCTTGATCAGTTGATCATAAATCGCACGGTTAATCATCGTCGCTACAGTAAATGTATCATAGCTCGTTGAAATAATCGGCATATCGAGTGAATCTGCGAGTTGCTTATTATCCTCTGTGGTATCGAAACCACCTGTAATAAGAACTGCGGCCCCAGCACGTAATGCATTTTCATGTGCTTTCATACGGTTACCAACGATTAACAAGCTACCTGCATCTGTATAGCGCATCATATCTTCAAGCTGCATTGCACCAATCACAAACTTTGTTAACGTTTTGTGTAGACCAGTTTTTCCGCCAAGCACTTGTCCATCTATGATATTGACAATTTCAGCAAATGTTAATCTTTCGATATTTTCTTTCTTTTTCTTTTCAATACGAATCGTTCCTACACGTTCAATCGAGCTGACTAAACGGCGATTTTCCGCTTCCTTAATGGCACGGTAAGCTGTTCCTTCACTTACTTGCATTTCTTTCGCGATTTGGCGCACTGAAATTTTATCACCCACAGGCAAGGATTCGATGTATTGTAAAATTTTTTCATGTTTAGTAGACAAAATATCACCTATTTCTCAAGCAATCTATTCTGCTCCTAGTGTACCATATTTTTCACAAAAGTATTGAGTATAAGTGATGAAATATCACAACCCCGCCCATCATTTCAACTATTAACACGTTGTTAAACTATATAGTACAGCCTGTAAATCTGTTAGTAACAGTTTACTTTTTGGCCAATCTTTAAAATTTGCACATCTGCATCTCCCACTAAATTTGCAAAAATTTGTGGATCCTGCTCGATTGGTGGGAATGTATTGTAATGAATTGGCACAACAATTTTAGGCTTAAGGAAACTTACTGCACAAGCTGCATCCTCAGGTCCCATTGTGAAATTATCTCCAATCGGAACAAATGCTACATCAATTGGATGCCGCTCACCGATTAATTTCATATCGCTAAATAATGCTGTATCACCAGCATGATATATGGTTTTGCCTTCAATAAAAAGTAAAATCCCAGCAGGCATACCCATATAAATGATTTCATTACTATTTGTCGTATACGAAGAACCATGGAAAGCTTGAGTAAACTTGACCTTACCAAAATCAAACTCCCTAGCGCCGCCAATATGCATTGGGTGCGCTCTCACTCCCTGCCATGAAATCCAGTTTGCCAGTTCATGTGGTGCGATAACAAGGGCATCCTTTTTCTTTGCCAGCTCAACTGTATCTCCAACATGATCATTATGCCCATGGGTCAACAAAATAACATCGGGTGCTTCCTCTTCTACTTTTAAATCCGTTAAAGTATTTCCATTAATAAAAGGATCGATTAAAATTGTTGTACCATTTGTTTGAACTTTTACAACCGAATGTCCGTGATAACTAATTTCCATCAATAATTCCTCCTAACATAATGTTTTCTACCCTTGCTTAATTCGCTACAAATGCGTTATTTCCCTTTTTTTGATATGCTATACAAGATTAGAAAATTTGCTGTTGCACGGGGAGGAAATACGATGTCAAAGTATGAAGAAATTAAAAATTATTTACTTGAAAATGATATTGATGCCGCTTTTATAACAACACCTGACAATGTTTTTTACGTCTCAGGTTTTAAAAGCAATCCACATGAAAGATTACTAGGCGTCATGATTTTTAAAGAAGCGGAGCCTTTTTTAATTTGTCCTCAAATGGAAATACCTGATGCAAAAGCAGCTGGCTGGACATATGAAGTAATTGGTCACCAAGATACTCAAGATTCTATGGTCGTGTTAGCTGATGCCATTAAAGCACGTGGTGAGAATCCAACGACTTTTGCCATTGAGAAGGCACACTTAATCGTAGAACGTTTAGAAGCACTACAACAATTATTCCCACAAGCAAGCTATGTACGTCTCGATGAAAAAATTAATGCTATGCGAGTGATAAAAGACGAAACAGAATTAACTAAATTACGCAAGGCCGCAGAACTAGCAGATTACGCAATTGAAGTTGGCTGTAAAGAAATTGCTGAAGGTAAAACAGAAATAGAAATCCTAACAGCGATTGAAAATGCAATTCAAGAAAAGGGTTGCAAGATGTCATTTGAAACAATGGTATTAAGTGGACCAAAAACAGCTTCACCGCATGGAACACCGGGGACTCGCAAAATTCAAAAAGGCGATATGGTGTTATTCGACCTTGGCGTGATTTATGACGGTTACTGTTCAGATATTACACGAACTGTTGCATACGGAGAACCTTCTGAAGCACAAAAAGACATTTACAACGCTGTACTTACTGCCAATATGAATGCAATTGCAGCTGTAAAACCAGGTGTTCGTGCGATGGATTTAGACAAAATTGCACGTGATGCGATTACAGATGCAGGGTACGGTGAATATTTCACTCACCGCCTTGGTCATGGTCTTGGTATTTCTGTTCATGAATTCCCATCGGTAACAGGTTCAAACGACATGACAATGGAAGCAGGCATGGTCTTCACAATCGAACCAGGTGTCTATAAAGCAGATGTGACTGGTGTGCGTATTGAAGATGATGTTGTCGTTACAAATGATGGTGTTGAAGTGTTAACGAAATTCCCAAAAACATTGACAGTACTATAAATGCAAAAAGGAAGCGTCCATACGAAATGGCGCTTCCTTTCTTATTAACTTAATGTCATTAAGTCATCTACATGTACATATGGTAATCCTTGAGACTCGGCAACAGCTTTATAGACCACTTGTCCGTCTAACGTATTGACACCTTTTTTCAATGCTAGATTATCAATACATGCCTGTTTAAATCCTTTATTCGCAATTTGTAATGCATACGGAATCGTATTATTTGTTAATGCGATTGTGGATGTACGAGGTACTGCACCTGGCATATTTGCCACTGCATAGTGTACAACCCCATGCTTTTCATACGTCGGATTATCATGCGTCGTCACACGATCGGACGTTGCAAAAATCCCACCCTGATCAATCGCAATATCAATCACTACTGAACCTGGTTGCATCGACTGAATCATTTCTTCTGTCACAAGCTTTGGAGCCTTGGCACCTGGAATTAACACAGCACCAATGACTAAATCAGAATTTTTCACAGACTCTGCAATATTATAAGGATTTGACATTAAAGTCTGTACTTCACGTCCAAATACATCTTCTAATTGACGAAGACGTTCAGGGCTTAAATCAATGACTGTCACGTCTGCTCCCATACCAACAGCCGTTTTAATTGCATTTGTCCCTGCAATACCGCCACCAATGACTGTTACTTTACCACGAGGTACACCTGACACCCCTCCTAGTAAAATACCTTTTCCTCCGTGAATTTTCTCTAAAAACTGTGCACCAATTTGCGTCGCCATCTTACCTGCAACTTCACTCATAGGCGTTAATAGCGGTAATGAACCATTCGCTAATTGCACTGTTTCATAAGCTATACCTACAACCTTTTTATCTAATAACGCTTGAGTTAACTCCCGCTCTGGGGCTAGGTGCAAATATGTAAACAATATTTGTCCCTCATAAAAATAATCATATTCAGATGAAATAGGTTCCTTCACTTTTAAAATTAGCTCTTGCGCCCATGCTTCTTTCGCTGTCGCTACAATATGTGCACCAGCTGCTACATAATCAGCATCAGTAAAACTTGAACCGATACCCGCACCTGACTCAATAAATACTTCATGTCCTGAATTTGTTAGTGACACGACTCCTGCTGGCGTCATTGCCACTCGATTTTCATTATTTTTAAGCTCTTTCGGAATCCCAATTTTCATAGATTTCTACCCCTTCCACTTCATATGAAATATGAATAATCTCTTAATCATCCCTTACCCTTCCATATTACCAAATAAGCATTGAAAATGCTTTAATTAAAGCACTTCTAATTCATAGTTTACACTGATTACCTTCTACAAAATCTAGTGATTATTAACGAGATTCTCAGCATTTTACAGTGAATGCCTTCACTTTTTCACAAATTTTCTCTATGAAAGTATTTCCTTTAAGCAATCATTTGGTATAATCAGAATATAAAGACAGGGAGGTAATACAAATGGCTAATCATTATAAAAGTATTGTAGTTGCAGTTGACGGTTCTAAGGAGGCTGAATACGCTTTCCGTAAATCAATCGATGTAGCAAAACGTAATGAAGGTTCAGTTCTTAACTTAGTAAATGTTATTGATACTCGTTCTTTCGCTGCAATCGAAGCATATGACCGTTCAATCGCTGAGCGTGCACAAGCATTCTCTGAAGAATTATTAAACGGCTACAAAAAAGAAGCAGAAGAAGAAGGCATAACAAATGTTAACCTTGTAATCGAATATGGCTCTCCAAAAAATATCATAACAAAAGAACTTTCTACTATTGTAGACGCAGACTTAATCATCTGTGGCGCTACTGGTCTTAACGCTGTAGAACGTTTCCTTATCGGATCAGTTTCTGAAGCAATCGTACGTTCTGCAAAATGCGACGTACTTGTTATCCGTACGCCGGAACAATAATTTCTCCGTACATAAAAAGGTATCCAAGTTTCTTGGATACCTTTTTTATTATTTCGCTTCTTTCCACATTTGTACTTTTTCAAAGAACATAGAAAGTGCTTGTTTATTTTGCATATTCGGCACTTTTGCTAAAAGCACTTCTTTCGGTGCCTTATAACCCTCGCCTTGTTTTTGTAAAATCACAATGCTCTTTTCATGTGCTTTATTGGCAAACATAGTATCAGGTAATTGAATAATCGCTTGTATCCATGCATGCTTTTTAATGTATTTATGCAGCTGTTTTGATTGCTCTGATTCAAACAAATGCGTTGGAGCTAAGAAAAACAAATAGCCTCCATCTTTCGTATAATTCACCGATTGCTCGATAAATAGGTGATGTGCATAGCTCATGCCTTCTGCCGCGCATAGCTCATAATCAAGTGCTACTTCGTCATTTGGATAATAGCCAACTGGTAAATCACATACGATTGCATCTGCTGGGTTAGCCAGTAAATCTTGCAATGCATCCTGGCGATATAACGATACAGGTTGCTCTGTTAAATCAGCTGTCGCTGCCGCTAAACGAATTAGTAATTCATCTACTTCTACACCAGTTGCCTCTACCTTGCCATCAAGTAAATTCATCACTGTTAATAATAAATTCCCTGTTCCAACAGCTGGGTCCATTATAGAAATCTTCTCTTTTTCTAGGCGCTCCTCGAAAAATTGTTCCACAAAATAGCCAACAAGTAAGCCAAGTGTATCAGGCGTCATTTGATGATTTGGCTGTGAACCTTTACGCATTCCTTTTAAAATAGCGATTTGCACTGCTTTACGAATATCTTCCTTTGTTGCCCCTTCAACCGTGAAATCTACTTCACCGTCCAACCAGGTTTCAAGTGCATCTAAGATACCCTCTAAAAATGTAGCATCTTGCTCTTTTTCTATTTTCTCCGCATGAGTATTCATCATGCCAAATAGTTTTTCAATCTTTTCCATACAAAACTTCCTTTCACACAGAAAGGAGCCGTGACAAACACCTTTGTCACAGCCCCGTCGTCTGGTACTATCTTAGCCTAAAAGAATCTATTTATGCTAGTGCTTTTACAGCTGCAATTGCTGCTTCGTAGTTTGGATGATCAGTTGCTTCTGGAACATACTCAACGTAAGTTACTTTACCAGCTGCATCCACTACGAATACGGCACGTGTAAGTAGACGTAATTCTTGAATGTATACGCCGTAAGCTTCACCAAATGAAAGGTCACGGTGATCCGATACTGTTTGTACTGCATCGATTCCTGCAGCACCACACCAACGTTTTTGTGCGAATGGAAGGTCAACAGATACTGTATAAATCACAACATTGTCTCCTAATTCAGCTGCTGCTTCATTAAATCTACGAGTTTGCGCGTCGCATACGCCTGTATCTAATGACGGTACAACACTAAATAAACGAATTTTACCCTCTGAATCTTTTAAAGTAACAGGTGCTAGTCCATTATCTAACACTGTAAAATTTGGTGCTTGGTCTCCAACCTTTACCTCGTTACCGATTAGTGTTACTGGGCCATTTTTGAAAGTGACTTGTGCCATGTTAACGCCTCCTATTTCTTCATATGTACATAATACTACTAAATGTAGGGAATTAATTGCAACTCAGACAGCTTGGCTATACAAATGAAAACCTCAAGAACTTGTTAGAGGTCATATTGTTGAAAAACAATTACGCTAATAAACTCTTTGTGAGCGTTTATGAGAGTTTGTTCAAGGGCCCCGTTGATTTCCGTTCCAGGCGGACGCGTTCCTGGGGGCGAGCCTTGAGCCGCTTCGTCGCGTTGCTCCTGCAGGGTCTCAAGTTGCTCACTGATCCCCTAGGAGTCGCCGCCTTCCACTCCAATCAACTAGAATATTCTTATCGAGATAGTAAAAGATGGTGGACCAATTTAATTTTGAATGAAGATAAAAGGACTACTGTGCAGGTAGGCATCTTGCATTGATCTGATGGTATTACTTATATCATTTGTATTCATCATCCAAAGTTAAGGGTAGCGTTTAATGAAAGTACATACTAATTTTAGATTGCTGGTTGATTGGAGTGGAGGCTGGGCGACTCCTGGGGGATTAGCGTCCTAGATGAGACCCTGGAGCGAGCGTAGCGAGTGAAGCGGCTCATCGGACGCCCCCCGGAAAGCGCCTAGCCGGAACGGAAATCGACCCCACGTTACTGTAGTTAAAGGAACTTTCTAGTACAGATTTTGGTGTAGAGGCCATTTCTAAGAGCACGTTATTCACGCAATTTTTAAGGACTAGATACTTTATTAACAGAAGAACCTCTAACAACTTGTTAGAGGTCCTTCAATCATTATTCTTTTGTTGATTCTTCAATCACTTCAGGCACTTTTACTGTTTCCTGTGCAGCTGGTGCTGGCTTTTCGAGATCTTTTTCTACATAAATTTTCTCATGTACTACCGTTGTATCAGCAAAGTAATCATGTAAGCCTTGATTGTCTGGCAAAATTGCCACAAAGACATACAACAACATAATAAAATTACTAATAAAACGACCAATCCATTCACGATATATTACATCAGACCACGATAATGTTTCTTTCTTTAACGATACAACACGTAGACCGAATGCCATTTTTCCTAATGTTTGCCCTAAAAATTTTGTCATCAATACAAAATATAAGTAATAAATAACAGCTGAAATAATGGAGATTGGTGCATACCAAGTCGAATCTGATAACGACCAATCCATTAAGTAAAATATTGGGTTAATACAAATGCCAATAACGGCTGATATAACGAGAGAATCAATTAAAAACGCCCAAAAGCGCACCCAAAAGCCAGCCGTTTTTAATGTATAGTGTCGTTCTTTTGTTGGTAGTATTTGCGTATAACTTGTTAATTCGGCGTCATCAGGAAATGGCCCTTGCACAACGAAATCATTATTAGTCATGATATGCCCCCCTTAATAATCACCGTATAAGTACATCATTTTTGGCGCACTATAGTCCGCCATAATCTTTATCAGCATTTTTTCTTCAGCTGATGGCCCAATGAATGAACCAATTTTCATGCCAAGATAAGACTGCCAGCCACCCACATCATATGTGTATTCGAATAGTTCTGCATCTTCTAAGCCATAATCCGCACGTAATGCAGCAATTGTCGCTTCTTTATCGCCAATTTCATCTATTAGACCTGCCTCAAGTGCTTTTGTGCCACCTAGAACTCGACCATCCGCTACTTTTTTCACGTCTGCTTCCGACATGTTACGACCCTTTTCAATAATATCAACAAATTCTTCATATGACTCATTAATCATTTCTTGCATCATTGCCCGCTCTTCTGCTGTAACATCACGCATCGGACTTAGCATATCTTTATGCTCACCTGATTTAAATGTTTCAAATTTGACACCTACTTTTTCAGCAAGCGCTTGATAGTTAATAGATTGCATGATGACACCAATTGAACCTGTAATCGTATCGCGATTTGCGAAGATTTTGTCTGCTGGTGCCGCAATGTAATAACCACCTGATGCTGCCATAGAACCCATTGATACGTAAATTGGAATTTGTCGTTCTTCTTTGATTTGTAGGAGCTTTTTATAAATCTCTGCAGATTCTGTGACGCCACCACCCGGTGTATTTACGCTTAATACAACACCCTGCACCGTTTCATCATTTAAAATATTATCTAATTGCCCTAAGAAAAACTGATGATCATAGCCAACCTGTTGCCATACCGAACCAGAACCAACATCTTGAATCGTACCATCCAATGTTAAATGAGCAATTCGTTCTTCAAAATTATTTCCTTCTAATACAGTTTCATAAACATCTAAATTATTGCCCGCCATCACGCTGTCAAAGTTACCGAAAAAATCAGCTTTTAAAAACGCAAATACCGTATTTATTCCTAGTGAAACTACTAGTAATACACCCGCAACAACTAAGGCTACCCACCTTTTTGCATTCATTCTTTTCCGCCTCCTTAAAATGTTATACGTCTAAATGTATAAAACGTTTCATTTATCTGCAATATTATGCAAGAATTTTCCGTAATTCATTGTGCCGTAAATAACAATTTTAACACATAAAAAAATCAAAGTTCATATAATGTGCTTGAACTTTGATTTTCGACATTATTCCCCAGGAAATAATTATTGATTATATTGTATTTGCTCTTGTTGACGTAGCTCTACACGACGAATTTTGCCGGAAGCTGTCTTGGGCAATTCCTCCACAAATTCAATAGCACGCGGATATTTATATGGTGCTGTTAAAGACTTTACATGATCTTGTAATTGCTGAATAAGCGACGAATCTCCGGTAATCCCTTCGCGCAAAACAACAAATGCCTTCACAATATTACCTCGAACCTCATCTGGACTTGCTACAACTGCAGCTTCCTTCACAGTAGAATGTTTCATTAATGCATCCTCCACTTCAAACGGACCAATAGTGTAACCTGAAGAAATAATCACATCATCGCCTCGCCCTTCAAACCAAAAATAGCCGTCTTTATCTTTATATGCACGGTCACCGGTAACATACCAATCTCCTCGGAATTGTAGACTTGTACGCTCTGGATCCTTAAAATACTCCTTAAATAGCGCAGGCGTTTCTTTGTGTACCGCAATATCACCAACAACACCTTCCGAAACTGGATTACCAAAATCATCGATAATCGCTACCGTATTACCCGGTGTTGGTTTGCCCATCGAGCCGACACGCGCTTCCATACCAACCATCGTTCCAACGAGTAATGTATTTTCGGTTTGACCGTAGCCATCACGCACTTGCAAGTCAAATGTAGTTGAAAAAACTTTCACCACTTCACTATTTAACGGCTCTCCTGCAGATACTGCTTGGCGAACTTCTGTTAAATTGTAGTCACGTAAATTTTCAAGCGCCGTCATAAAGCGATATTCTGTAGGCGTACAACAAAGAACATTAACCTTGAACTTTTCGAGTAATGTTAAATACGTAGCTGCATCAAACTTACCTTTATAAACAAATGCTGTAGCACCACTTCCTAACGTTGCAAGGAACGGACTCCAAATCCATTTTTGCCAACCTGGTGCTGCAGTTGCCCAAACGATGTCATTTTCTTGTACACCTAGCCAATTCGGTGCCGTCGTACGTAAATGCGCATAGCCCCAACTATGAGTATGAATAGCGGCTTTTGGATTTCCAGTTGTCCCACTCGTATACGCAAGAAATGCTACATCTGTACTTTTGGTCGATGTTGTACTGATAAAAGTTGTAGGTTGCTGTTCCATCTTTTCAAATAATGGTTGCCACGGTGAATGTGCATGGCCGATTACAAATTGTTGTAAACCGTCTAAATGTTCAACATCGTCAAATTGTGCAATATACGGTTCATAAGCAATGACCGCCTTGGCATCAGCGTGTAAAATACGATAATCAATATCTTTCGCTCTAAGCATTTCAGAGCTTGGAATAATAGCCAAACCAACCTTTAATGCAGCGATATATGCAACATATGCCTCAATAGATCTAGGCACCATAATGAGAATAACATCCCCTTTTGTTAATCCCTGTGCTGTTAACACATTCGCTGCTTGATTCGCTTTTTCTAGTAAACTTGCATATGTTATATAGTCAATTTCTTCGTTTTCATTATAAACAATTAATGCATTTTTCTCAGGATTTTGTGCATAATTTTCAAATTCCTCTACAATGTTATACCATTCTGGTGCGATTAGATCTTGTCGTTTCATCATTATTGCCCCCTTTGTTAGGCTCATTATAAAACTCAATTTTTATAGTTTTCAATGAAAAATACTCTAATTATTAAAAGTCATGACAACTATCATACTCTTGCATATGGCATCAGTCATCGCTTTTCATATAAAATGAAATTTCCCTTGTTCATACAGGGAAAGTATGGTACATTGTGGACAAATCAAATGTTTGCAGGGGGACTCATTTTGAGTTGAGAAGGTTAAAACCTGACCCTTTGAACCTGTTAGTTAACACTGACGTAGGGAGCAATGTACAATCACGATGTGCTTTTCTTGTACATACGCTCTCCTCATTCTTATAGGAGAGCTTTTTTTGTTCCAATTTTCAACTAAATATTTTGATTGCGGGGGGACTCATCTTGAGTTGAGAAGGTAAAACCTGACCCTTTGAACCTGTTAGTTAATACTGACGTAGGGAGCAGTACATCATTTTCTTGATGAAGAAGCTCTTTTTACGTGTATTTCACGAACAAAAAGAGCTTTTTTGCATGCTTACGTTCACCAATTAGAGGAGGACTTATAATGACATTTTGTGATGAATTAAGAAAAGAAACAGATATCTATTGGGAAGGAAGTTTTCAGCACCCCTTTGTAAAAGGGATTGCTGACGGGACTTTACCTATTGATAAATTTAAATACTATATGATTCAAGATGCATATTATTTAAAGCACTATGCAAAGGTATTAGCATATGCAGCGGCTAAATGTGAGACACCCGAAGAATTCGCGTACTACACAGAAACGGCGAAGTTCATTAATGAAGCTGAACTCGAATTACATCGTTCTGTTTTTTTAGAATTAAATGTAACCAAAGAGGAGCTCGAGCAAAGTGAACCTGCTCCAGGTGCTATCAATTATATTAATCACATGTACAGTGCTGTGCATAATGGTGATGTGGCTGAGGCATTTGCTGCAATGATGCCTTGTCCATGGCTGTATTTAGAAATAGGGCAGTATTACAAAGATGCAAAACCTGGTGTTAAGCTATATGAAGATTGGATTGCTATGTATAGTAGTGAGGATTTCCTAGTAACAATTCAAACACAAATTTCAATGATGAACGCTTATGCTGCAGCAGCTTCTCCAGAAAAATTAGCGATCTTAAAGAGTCATTTTAAAAATAGCTGTTATTACGAATTACAATTTTGGGAAATGGCTTGGACAAAGGAAAATTGGGTTCCGGAGAGAGTACAATGATTTTACAAGCTATTCGAAAAAAACAGCCTCTTGTTCATAGTATCACGAATTATGTTGTGGCAAATTTCCAAGCAAACGGCTTATTAGCCATTGGTGCTTCTCCAGTCATGGCAGATGAATTACATGAAGTTGAAGAAATGGTATCGATTGCGTCTGCCTTATTAATCAATATTGGTACACTAAATGAACGGACAAAAGAATCGATGCTACTTGCTGGAAAAAAAGCAAATGCACTAGGTATCCCCGTTATATTGGATCCAGTTGGTGCTGGCGCTACGACTTTCCGCCGAGAAACAGTACAACAACTATTAGCAGAAATTAAATTTGTCCTTATTCGTTGCAATATTGGAGAACTTGCTGCCATTGCGAATGTAAGCTGGCAACAAAAAGGTGTTGATAGCGGCAGTGGTTCAATGGCACTATCGGATGAAGCAAAAAAAGTTGCGCAACAATACAAATGTATTGTCATTGTTACTGGTGAACAGGATTTCATAACTGACGGTTTACAAACACAATGGATTGCAGGTGGGCATCACCAAATGACAAAAATTACAGGTACAGGTTGCTTACTAAGTGCCATTTGTGGTGCTGCGTATGTCGCGGGAGATGAACCTTTTGCACAGCTAGCTGATACGTTAATGACCTATAAAAAAATTGCTGAAAATGCCAATTCGATCACACAATATATTGGTGATTTTCAAATAACTGTACTTAATGAACTACATCGTCTTTCAAAGGAAGGTGAAAAATAATGCGTATTGTTACAACAATCGCTGGCTCAGATAGTGGCGGCGGTGCCGGCATTCAAGCTGATTTAAAAACGTTCCAAGAATTAGAAGTATTCGGCACATCTGTCATTACTGCCGTGACGGCACAAAATACACTAGGTGTAACTGGCGTTTTACCGATAGAAGTAAGTTTTGTTGAAAAGCAATTTCTTGCACTATTAGAGGATTTCCCAATTGGTGCTATTAAAACGGGCATGCTATTTTCATCGGACATTATTCAGAAAATCGCCAGTTTGATTACTGATTTGGAAGTCCCTCTTATTGTTGATCCCGTAATGATTGCAAAAGGCGGCGAAAACTTATTACAGCAAGAAGCCGTCCAAGCATTACGCACTCATTTACTACCAATAGCGACTGTACTTACGCCAAATATTCCAGAAGCAGAAGTGCTAACGGGCAGTAAAATTGAAAATGTTACTGATATACAGCAAGCTGCACAAGCACTTTTACAATTAGGCGTGCAATGTGTTGTTATTAAAGGTGGGCATTTAAGTGATGAAAAATACGCTACCGATTATGTATTTTTTAATGATGGACGAACATTTACAATGCAATCAAAGCGTATAAACACTAAAAATACACATGGTACAGGCTGTACATTTTCAGCAGCATTAACAGCTTTTATTGCACAAGAGTTGCCATTAGAACAAGCCATTGTAGAAGCAAAGAAATTTATTCAAATGGCAATTACACATGATCTGTATATTGGCAATGGTCACGGACCAACAAATCATTTTGCTTATAAAAAAAATATTGAAGCTTGTGAGGTGACCGTGCTTGAAGCGTGAGAATTTACAGCTTTACTTCATCATGGGTTCTGATAATGCTAAACAACGCGAACCATTAGCCATACTTGAAGAAGCCTTACAAGCTGGGATTACGATGTTTCAATTCCGTGAAAAAGGGCTCAATGCCTTCACTGGCTATACTTATGAAAAATTTGCGCGTGATTGTCAAAAATTATGTCAGCAATATCACGTGCCGTTTATCATCAATGATGATGTAGATCTTGCTATAAAATTAAACGCAAATGGCATTCATATAGGGCAAGATGATTTACACATTTCAATTGTTCGAGAAAAAATTGGCAACATGCTTCTCGGCATTTCTGTACATTCGGATGCTGAACTACAAGTAGCCTTACAATACGGCGCAGATTACGTTGGGATAGGACCAATTTTTGCAACTCGTTCTAAACATGATGCAAATGCGCCAAGTGGTACAGCTTTTTTACAGAAAGTGCGTTCACAGCATCCTGAATTACCCATTGTCGCCATTGGTGGCATAGATAACTCCAATGCACACACAGTAATCGAAGCTGGCTCTGATGGAGTAGCTGTTATTTCTGCGATTAGTGAAAGCAATGACATTCAACATACGGTTGTAAATTTTAAAAAAACTTTTCATTCATAAAATTGAGCCATTTAAGCAAACTAAAAACCAGTGCCTAAAAGGTCACTGGTCTTTAGCCAAATAATTACTCATAATTTGAGTTTTTATTTGTTATTGTTTTGGCATCCCTTTTAATTGAGATTCAGCCATTTGTACAAGACGTTTAGTGATTTCACCGCCGACGGAACCGTTAGCACGGGCTGACGCGTCAGCACCTAATTGAACACCAAATTCTTGTGCAATTTCGTATTTCATTTGATCAAGTGCTTGTTGTACACCAGGTACTGCAAGTTTGTTTGAACTGTTGTTGTTCGATGTCATGTTGCTCACCTCCTTTGTGAATATAGAATGTGCTTTATTAGATTTTTAATACGAAATAAATCAGAGGTAATATATGACTGCAAAGGAAAGTTTGATTTCATAAGAAAAGAACCGTCTCAATATTGCTTTTGAGACGGTTCTTTTCTTACTTATAGAAGATCTGCGAATTTATCGACTGGCTGTTCTTTTTTCGGGAAGATGTACACTTCACGGTTTTTGACAGCGCGTTCGATTAATTCATCGAAATCAGAGAAGCTTTCGTAGTGCTCGACTTTTTCAAGCTTCGGTTTTGTTTTAGGACTTGCTGGAGTAAATATTGTACAGCAATCTTCAAAAGGCTGTATTGATGTTTCATATGTGCCGATTTTTTCAGCAATATCAATAATTTCTAATTTATCACTTGCAATTAACGGGCGTAAAATCGGTGTATTCGTTACTGCATTAATAGCAGTTAAGCTTTCAAGTGTTTGACTTGCCACTTGCCCAAGACTTTCACCAGTAACAATTGCAAGTGCATCTATTTCTTCGCGAACTTGATCTGCAATTTTTAACATCATACGACGAGTCGTTGTCATAGAAACGTTTGACGGTACTTTATCTTTAATGAGTACTTGAATTTCTGTAAAAGGAATGACGTGTAGACGAATATTTGCACCGAACTTTGTTAATTCATTTGCTAATACCTTTACTTTTTCAAGTGAATTTTGACTTGTATATGGTGGGCTGAAGAAATGAATGGCTTCTAAGCGTACACCACGTTTCATCATTAAATAGCCAGCAACAGGGCTATCAATACCGCCTGATAACATTAGTAATGATTTACCATTCGAGCCGACTGGCATACCGCCAGCGCCAGGAATTACTTGTGCCATCATATATGTTGCATCATGACGCACTTCTACACGAAGTTCAACATCTGGTTTTTTTACTTTTACCGATAAATTTTGATACTGTGGTAACACGTGACCACCAATTTCACGTTGAATCCCATGAGAATCCAATGGGAAATTTTTATCTGTACGTTTAACTTCCACTTTAAATGTTAATTGTTCATCTTTAAATGTATCCATTATCGTAATTGCTAGAGCCTTCATTTCGTCCATATCTTTTTCACAAGCTGCTACTGGACTGAATGATTGAATCCCAAAAATTTTCGGTAACCCTTCAAGTAATACATCCATTTGTGCCTCATCTTGAATCGCGATAAACATACGATCGCGCTCTGTGCGGATGTGTAATTGACCTAAATCAGCAAAAGCATGGCGGATATTTTCACGTAGGCGACGGATAAAGTCCATTTTGTTGCGCCCTTTAGTCGATAACTCACCGTATCGAATTAAAATTTCTTTCCAAATCATTGTAAAAGCTCTCCTTTTAGTTCCATTAGTACTTCGTTTATTACAAGTTTAAACTTTACGATTTCTTCATTTGTAACATGTGCACCGAAGCTTACACGAATGACGCCATTTTTATAATGCTCATCCATATGTAAAGCTTCAACAACATGACTTGTTTTCGTTTGTTTCGATGAACAAGCACTTGATGTAGATACAATAACACCACGCTTTTGGAGGGCATTAATGATTATTTCACCTTTTAAATCACGCACGCTAAACGATAAAATATGTGCTGCACCTTCATTTGTTGATATAATATGCACCTCGTCACCATAACTTCTTAACGTTGCACAAATTTCATCATTCCACTCACGGAATTTTGCTGCATGTACAGCCATCGTTTCTACTGCCATACGTGCTGCTTTTGCTAGTGCTACTGCTTGTGGTACAGCAACTGTTCCACTACGTAAACCGAATTCCTGTCCTCCGCCAAGTGCATACGGTTCCCACTGCATCTTTTTGCGGAATGCTAGTACACCCGAACCTTTAAAGCCATGAATTTTATGACCAGAAATAGTGATGCAGTCTGGACCATCTTCATCGTTAAAGGCAATCGGTAATTTGCCGAAGCTTTGTACTGCATCGACATGGAAAGCTGCGCGACTCATCCCATGCACAATTTTTGCAGCTTCAAAAATTGGCTGAATTGCACCCATTTCGTTATTAACATGCATTATACTCACTAACACTGTATCTTTACGTACTTTTGCACGCAACTCTTCTAATGAAATAACGCCATTTTTCCCAACGTGTAAATACTCCACTTCAAAGCCTTCTTTTTCAAGTTGCTTCACTGATTCTAACACAGATGGGTGTTCAATGACTGTTGTTAATATATGTTTACCTTTATTTGTATTACCTCGTGCCAAACCAAGAATGGCTGTATTATTAGATTCTGTGCCACCTGATGTAAAAAGTATATTTTTTGCATCCGTATGCAAAATATCTGCAACTTGCTCTCGCGCACGCATCAATAGTTCATTTGATTCTACACCCATTGCATGTATTGAAGCAGGGTTGGCATAATATTGTTCATTGACCGCCAAAAATGTTTGCATCACTTCTTTATGCGGCTTTGTCGTTGCACTATTATCAAGATAAATCATTGTTCAACCTACTCACTTTTTATCGTAAATTTTTTATCTTCTCGTTTTTCATAAGAAAACCACCAACACGAATACAGTGTGGTGGTTGCTCTTTTTCTATACCATTATAACGTTTTTATGCATTTACGTATACTGTCTTGTTCCAGCTTAGCGCGAAAACAATTCTTCTGCAACAAGGGCTTGAATACGTTTTAATGCACCCGGCTCCATTTCTTCTACAGCCGTCCCTGCATCTTCTAACGCTTTAGCATAGCGGAATTGATGGAAAGCTTCTTCTGCTTCTTTTAAGCGCTCATTGAGTTTAGGATTCGTCGCTCTATGGCGATTACCGTATTGAATAATACGTTCAATCAGCATAACATTTTCAATCATTTCACGTGCTTTAGCATGTACTTCTTCAATACATAATTCAGTAGCAGCTAAATTACTATGTACAACGCCCATATTTAATGGTACTTCTTGCAGGCTTTGAATAACCACATAAATATGTTCTGCCGCCTCATCTAAACGCGCGTCCATTTCTTTTGGAATACCAGGCATATTCGCCTTGTTCAGTATTCGATCTGTTTCTTGTAACATTTTTTTCAGCTCTTCTACTTTTGCACGTGCTTTATTTTCATCGATACGCAAGTTCTTCATCGTATTCGATAAACGCTCTTGTTCCTCATGAATACGCTCTAGCTCTTCACTAATTTCCGTTAACTCTTCCTGCAAACTAGAATAAGCAGATTTTTCGTCTGCTACACGCATCGAAAGTAATTCATAACGTCGTTGCAATGCCTCTAAGCGCTTTAACGCCACTTTAGGTATTTCGACGTCCTTTTCATTTAAATGATAGCTTTGTTGTACGAATGACGCTTCATCACTGACAACTCTTGTCGAGCTAATAACATTAGTAATCGTACTAAGTAGTCGTTCACAATTTTGATCGACGTAATTTTTCGCAATTACTTCTTTTTCAAGTAAGTCATAGAAATTATCAATTTCTTCATTTATTTCAACGACTCGTGGCTTAACAACTGCTAAATTAAGTTGTGCAAGCTCTCCTTTTAATGTTACAAACTCTTTTTCTAATTCGTCGAGTGCCTCTGTCAGTTCTAGATGACGTAAATAGTAAGATTGTTCTTCCATTTCACGTTGACCACTACGTAATTCTTGGATAGCACCCGGTAATTTTACTTGTAGTTCTGTCAAAAGTGTTGGTACATCGTTGATATAATTAAATGTTTCTTGTGACTCATTGTTTAAGTTAATGACAATTTCACGTGCCTGTAAGTAATTTCCGTCTTTCGTTAATGTATCAAATTCTTCAAATTTCTGAACGAATACTTCTAATCTCTGCTCAAGTGCTGGCAACGCCACCCCAAATGAATGTTGGTGTGCAAGTAAAGTTTTACGAGCAGAGCGGTAATACTCTTTTAATTGTTCGATTTCAATACGGTTTTTTTCTTCACTACCAATTAGTTCATTTAGTTCATCTAATATCTTATTTTTTTCTTGCTCACATTTTACAATATAATCTTCAATTTCACGCTCGATTAACGTTGCTTTTTTAAAGCGCAGATGATTAATTTGATCCTCTGCATCAAAAAGTAAGGAATCGATTTTTGTCATATGGACATCAATGACTTCATCCCAGCTGTTACGCCAACGCTCAAACATTTCCTCTGTTTCACCGTTCATATTTAAAGATTTCACTTTTGAAATCTCTTCATTGATTGGATTATTTTGTATTTGTAATTTTTCATTTTCAAGTTGCTCAATGACTGCAGTATGTTTTCTTCTCATAGTAAATCCCACTATCACTAAAATTAATAGTAAGATAATCGGAATGATGATATACTCCATCGTAAGCCTCCTATTCCACAATAAACGAATTGGCTATTTATACTCATTATATACTATGTTTTCTCATTTGTACTAGATTTTAAGTGTTTTCACGAAAGAGTTATGGAAGAAAAGTACATTTTTACTCATCTACCCTTAATAAATTGCTTGCACTTTCGAGGTGAAGACACACTTTTGAGCCTTCACCAGACCCTTAAGTGGATAAGGCAAAAGCCTCGACACAAATAGGAAAGAATATACTTTCCTTTATATCGAAAAGATAAAGGAGAGTACACTTTATGAAAAGAGATGGGCATATACATACCCCCTACTGTCCGCATGGCTCAACCGATACATTGACACAATATATCGAAAAATCTATTGCTGATAATTTTACTGATATTACTTTTACTGAGCATGCTCCGTTACCTCAAGGCTTCATAGACCCAACACCTGATCAGGATAGCGGCATGAACCCTGATTATTTAATGCCCTATTTTAAAGAATTAAAACAACTACAAAAGAAATATGAGCAGGCTATCCGAATCCGTATTGGACTTGAGGTAGATTACATTACAGGCTTTGAAAAGGAAACAACACTATTTTTAGATAAATATGGCCAATTTTTAGATGATGCAATTCTTTCTGTCCACTTTTTACAATGGCAGGACACCTATGTATGTATTGATTATTCAGCAGAAACCTTTATAGAATTCGCAGAAAAGCTTGGTTCTGTTGAAGATGTGTATAATTTATATTATAACACTGTACAACAATCTATCCATGCTAACCTGGGACAGTTCAAACCAAAGCGTATTGGTCATCCTTCCCTTGTTCATAAGTTTCAACTAGCGCATAATGTAAAAATTGACGATACGGCACGTATTCAACAAGTTTTAGATGATATGAAAGAATTAGGGTATGAACTGGATTTAAATAGTGCAGGTTTAAGTAAAACTTTTTGTAAAGAACCTTACCCGCCATTTCCGTTAATTGACTATGCCAAGTCGATTCTCCTTCCTTGTGTATTTGGCTCTGATGCACATGCAGTAGTAGATTTACATCAACATTATAACGTTATACTTACAAAATAAACAGTTTTATCTGAGGTGTTTACTATGTTCACACAAATTAATTATAATGGTTCTGTTTCTGCTCAATATGATACATTAACAAAACAATTAGATGCTTTATTGTTAGGAGAAAATGATCGTATTGCGAATTTAAGCAATGCATCCGCTCTACTCAATCAATTTTTAACGAATATTAACTGGGTTGGTTTTTATATTATGCAGGATGGGGAGCTTGTATTAGGTCCATTCCAAGGTTTACCTGCTTGCGTTAGAATTCCAGTAGGACGTGGCGTTTGTGGAACTGCTGTTGCACGAAAGGAAACGCTTGTGATTGAAGACGTACATGCATTTCCTGGGCATATAGCATGTGATGCTGCTTCACAATCTGAAATTGTCATTCCACTTATCATTGACAATACCGTCATCGGTGTTCTTGATATTGATAGCCCGCTAAAAAACCGTTTTACTCCCGAAGACAAAATTGGTTTAGAACAATTTGTACAAAAGCTTTTATCTCATATTGCATAAAAAAACTGCCCCCTAATTGTTAGACATTCTAACAGTTACAGGGCAGTTTTAAATTTCCAGCTACTCTATGCATTTGTTTGTAATGTATGGTCATGCATACAAAAGCGATTTTTCCCACTATTCTTTGCTTCATATAAGGCATTATCAGCATGAAGAAATACAGATTGAAATGCAGGTCTATACTTCTGATTCCACGTGATTAGTCCAGCAGATATTGTTACCTGTGGGTTTGTCTTCATCGGAATAAGCTCTACTAGATCCTTAGCCAATTGTATAGCTTCCTCGTCATTAATATTCGGTACGTAGACAGACATTTCTTCTCCGCCCCATCGCGCACAAATACCTTTTGAACCTACAGTCTTTTTTAACTGTGAAGCAATTTGAACAAGAACTCTATCTCCTATTTGATGACCATATGTATCATTCACACGTTTAAAATTATCGATGTCGATGAGTAAAAACATACCGGAGTCATCTTTTTCAAGTGATTTTTCTACATATCGATCTAAGTAGTTACGCGCAAATAGTTTTGTTAAATGGTCTCGGTCCACCATTTCTTGCAATTGATCGCGTAAAATTGAGTTGGCTATTGCCAATGAGGAATGATGGATTAAAGATTGCATTAATTTAAAACTATCAAATGAGAAGAAATACGGTTCCTTGTGCAATACAATACTAAAGCCATTTATAGACTCTTCCATCAATAGCGGAATTGCCATAACCGAGCGATATTCTATCTTATCTGAAGCTAATCGGCTAAAATCCGCGATAAACAATGGATCAAATGTATTTTCAAAATGCTGCTCTACATGTCTAATATAAACGGATCCTTCATCTGTCTTGAAAAATGAAGTACTTGCTTCAGTTACTTCAAATTTATCATTATTTTTAAAAACAAAGCATACTTCCATCGGCTGGAAAGATTTCATCAATTGTTTTTGTAAAAATAATAGCATCTCTCTAATATCGATTCTCATGTTTAGACGATGTGACGTTTCATTGATTAGTTGTAAATCCCTTACTAGACGATGTGATTGATGATAGAGCTTTGCATTTTCAAGTGCATTTCCTGACGCTTGCGCGAGCATACGCACAAAATCTTTTTCACTTGATGAAAAAATATACGTCATCGGTGCATTTACTTGTAAAATCCCATAAATTGCCTGTCTACCTTTTATAGGAACATTTAGTAATCTACAACCTAAATCATTAGCTAGTTCCACTGTAAGCTCACCAGATACAAAGGCCTCTATTGTGGCGGGCCTTTCAGATAAATAATCGAAAAGCTTAATATCAATTGTGGTATGTCGGTCTTGATCATTTGACAAAATAAGCTCTACATTAAACTCCGGGAAGTTATCTTTAATATTTTTTAAGACATTTTCTAAAATTAAATCTATATCCATTGTTGAATGGAATAGATCAGTCATATTGTAAAGTTTCTTATATTGGTCTTCATTCAATTTCACTTTCAAATTTTCGCTAATCATTTGAATGATTTTTGTAAGTATTTCTACAAAATCTTCACCTGCATCAGAATTTATAAAATCAGTCCATAAATCTGTCGCTTCCACTAATAAAATTCCAAATGGGTCTTTATTCTCTATTTGAAATAGTGCCATATCAGTCATATCTTTAAAAGACTCAATTTCCTTTAGCATATAGGGAAGTTTCACTACCTTTTGCTGATAGAAGCTGGCTTCTATCATAGGCCATGGGATTGATTTTTGTCTTGCTTCTATTGTAATAGCCGTTGCATCCTCTAAAGGAACTAAAAGATTCTCCTCATAACTAAGGAAGATAGCATTTGAAACATTTAAGTGCTCCTTTAGACACTGCTTAAGTAAAAAAAAGTATTCACTAAAACTAGCCAGTTCCCCATTCGAACTCACCCAAAGGCTCAATACATCAGATTTTATATATTTTAGCGTTTGTAAATGGTCTGTCATGAAATCACCTTTTCTTTATAACGTCACAAATCAATTACTATTAACTTATATTTTATTATACATATTTTGAGTCATTTTGACTATGTAATTCTTCTTTATTTTTACAATTTACAATCATTACCTCAACTTTAACTATTGTAAATATGGAAATTTATATCTAAAGGACCTTTTCAACTATTTTTCATACAAAATTTTCATTATTTTTCGACTTCAAAATTTATATTAAAAGAACTACCCTTTGCAGAAAAATATCAGTTGTTATAATTGACGTATACGTAATAAAAAGTTACAATGATGGTTGTGTAAAATGAACGCAGCAGTGGTATGATCTTATCATTGTATTTTATTCCTCTATTATACTAAATGTTGTTGAACAATTTCTAAACATCCAATTAATAGATGGTGTATTACGTAACCTAAGGGCTGCATAGGCGAACATACATGAAAATAAAATGCTTATAAGAACGGGTACTACTGGTTTTTGTTTTACAACAAAAAAACCAAATTTAAAGGAGGAGACAACAATATGTCTCGTTATACAGGTCCATCTTGGAAAATTTCACGTCGTCTTGGTATCTCACTAAGCGGTACTGGTAAAGAAATCGAAAAACGCCCTTACGCACCAGGTCAACACGGCCCGAACCAACGTAAAAAATTATCAGAATACGGTTTACAATTACAAGAGAAACAAAAACTTCGTCATATGTATGGTATGACTGAACGTCAATTCCGTACTGTATTTGACCGCGCTGGTAAAATGAAAGGTGTTCACGGTGAAAACTTCATGATCCTTCTTGAAACTCGCCTTGACAACTTAGTTTACCGTTTAGGTTTAGCTCGCACTCGTCGTGGAGCTCGTCAATTAGTAAACCACGGTCACGTTATGGTAGACGGTAAACGCGTTGATATTCCATCATACAGCGTTAAACCAGGTCAAACGATTTCTCTTCGTGAAAAATCTCAAAACCTATCTGTAGTTGGCGAAGCTATCGAAGTAAACAACTTCGTACCTGACTACTTAGCATTTGATGCAGACAAAAAAGAAGGTACATTCACTCGCCTTCCAGAACGTTCTGAACTATCTGCTGAAATCAACGAAGCATTCATCGTAGAATTCTACTCTCGTTAATTTTTTAACGTTAGATTGTTTTGTTTTCTCAAGCCCCGCAACCTTGTTAATCAAGTGTTTGCGGGGTTTTTGCATTATTTGTAGGCTTTTCATTAATTTGAAATTGAAGATAAATTAAACCCTGGCAACATTAAATAATTTTTAAAAAATAGAGTTTATTTTGAAAGTTAATCACGTGTCTAGTAAGCTATTCCGACACGAGATTTCAAAAATTTCGTACTTTTAATTTGCTGATATGTAAATTCCGCAGTATCTCCGACAGTTATTACACTACCACCCTCAGGCAAAAAACTACGTTCTACCCGGTAATTACCCTTACATTCACCATCAGGTAAATATGTAGGACAAACAATCGTCCACTCAACTTCAGAGCGAGTAAGCATCTCAAAAACTCTATGATGTTCTTGTGCGGCGTGTGTTGACTTCCGTTTCGATTCACTTGACTGATAACGCAGTAAACTAGGCGTCACCCTACTTTGTAGAATGCCAGCGGTACCTACTGTTATTATTCGTTTAACATTTTCATTTTTCATCGCTTCTAAAATCAGTTGCATACTTTCAGATAGAGTATTGGTTCCGTCCGTATTTAATGTACTAATAACTATATCAACCCCTGACATCACAGATTCAATGTCATCCTTGTTCAAGACATCACCTTGAATAATATGTAAATTTTTATCATTTACTTGTATTTTATCTGGGGTACGAACTAATACTGTAACAACGTGCTCGTCAGCTAATGCATGTGAAACTATTCGGCTTCCAACCCTACCTGTTGCACCTAAAACTAAGATATCCAGAAGAATCACCTCTTTTTCAAACGATTATAACACATGTGATTTTTTAACTTTCGCCTCAGATAATACAGTGATTGAGCGTTTACAAGAATAAATTAAAGATCTTGTTTAATTAATTTCTCATTTATAACATCCTCCTAAATTTGTTTCTTCAAGAGAACCCTCACTTATCTCAATAAATACAAAATATATAATCCCCCTTTTACTTGTTAACCCAAAGATAGTTTAATGAAAAATCGCTACGTGATGTAAATTGATAATTTTATCATTCAACATCGTATCTTTTCACATATAATTACAATATATAAAAGATTTACACTATCTTTATAGTAGAAAAAAACTATATATATTTTTTTATTTTCATAAAAAAATGATTTCTTGCTATAAATAAATCCGCAATCGCATTTCTATTATAAATTTTGCATAAAATAAAATTAATAACCTTTTAGTACAATAATATCTACTAAAAATTTACATTTTTTTAGTAGAAAATGGTTGCACTTTTACAATAAATAGAATAATATGAATTTCGAAAGGTGATTCATCGCCATTCAAGCAATAACTAACATTGAAAAAGGGGTTGGAAACATGTCAGACGTTCTAAAGCAATTTGTAATGCCGACAACAAACTTATTTGGACCTGGTGCAATTCAAGAAGTTGGTAACCGCTTAAATGATTTAGAAGTGAAAAAGACATTGATCGTAACAGATGAGGGCTTACACAAATTAGGTCTCTCTGAACAAATTGCTAACATCATTACAGCTGCTGGAATTGAAGTTGCAATTTTCCCGAAAGCAGAACCAAATCCAACGGACAAGAACATTGAAGATGGTATCGCGGTGTATCATGCCGAGAACTGTGATTCAATCGTATCACTTGGAGGCGGGAGTGCACACGATGCAGCAAAAGGTATCGGAATTATTGCTTCGAATGGTGGACGCATTCATGATTATGAAGGCGTTGATCAATCGCAAAACCCATTAGTTCCATTAATCGCAGTTAATACGACAGCTGGTACAGCGAGTGAAATGACACGCTTTACAATTATTACAGATACAGCTCGTAGAGTAAAAATGGCGATTGTGGACAAACATGTTACTCCTCTTGTATCTATTAATGATCCAGAGTTAATGATTGGTTTACCACCGGCACTAACAGCAGCAACTGGTTTAGATGCATTAACACATGCAATCGAAGCATTTGTATCAACAAATGCAACACCAATTACAGATGCTTGTGGAGAAAAAGTACTTCAACTAATCCCTGAGTTTTTACCACGCGCTTATGCTAATGGTGCAGACTTAGAAGCACGTGAGCAAATGGTTTATGCTCAATTCTTAGCAGGGATGGCATTCAACAATGCATCTTTAGGTTACGTGCATGCGATTGCCCATCAATTAGGTGGCTTCTATAACTTGCCACACGGTGTATGTAACGCGATTTTACTACCACATGTATGCCGCTTCAACTTAACAGCACGCCAAGAACGCTTTGCTAAAATCGCTGAACTATTAGGCGCAAACATAGAGGGTCTAAGCAAACGCGATGCTGCAGAAAAAGCAATTTCAGTTATCGAAGGTCTATCAAAAGACCTAAACATTCCAAGTGGCTTCCGTGAATTAGGTGCGAAAGACGAAGACATCGAAATTTTAGCTAAAAATGCGATGTTAGATGTTTGCGCAGCTACAAATCCACGAAAAGCTACGCTTGAAGACATTAAACAAATTATCACTAATGCAATGGGACCTGTTGTTGAAGCAGCTAATCAACGCGAAACAGTAACCGTTTCATAGTATTCTAAGCATAAAAACCTTTGGAGATATTATCCTCCAAAGGTTTTTTGATTTGTTTGCATGACTAGTAAAAGCTATACTTTTCTTAAAAAGAATAGAGGAAACAATAATGCGCCTAATCTCAATTTGTCCAAGTAATACAGAACTAGTTGAATATCTTGGCTTAACTGATCACCTTGTCGGTGTCGATGATTTCTCCGATTGGCCTACATCTGTGCAGGATCTGCCGAAACTCGGACCAGACCTGTCCATCGATATGGATGCGCTAGAGTCCCTACAGCCAGATCTTGTGCTCGCATCACTTAGCGTGCCTGGTATGGAGAAAAATATTGCAGCGCTACAGGAAAGGAAAATCCCACATCTCGTCTTTAACGCCAACTCGCTACAGGAAATCGCAGAGGATTTACATACGCTCGGTATTGCCTGTGAAGTCGAAAACCGTGCGAAAGAAATTTCACAAGAATATTTACATTGTATTGAGCAGCTACGCAATATTGCACAAACCATCTCGTATAAACCCACACTTTATTGGGAATGGTGGCCTAATCCGATTTTCACACCCGGGATGACCAATTGGCTCACTGAAATTAGCCATATTGCTGGAGGACGTAATGCATTTCAAGATGTTGAGCTAGCAAGCGTCCAAACGGATTGGTCAGATATCATTAAGCGCAATCCAGATTATATTTTTATGGCATGGGTTGGTGTAGCTTATGAACGCATTAAGCCAGCACATTTATTGAAGCGACCAAATGCTCATGCTCTACGCGCAGTCAAGCATAACCAGCTTCACGTTATGGAAGAATGGCTTTACTGTCGCCCATCCCCACGTCTATTAGAGGGTGCGTTAAAGCTCGCGCAGTTACTCCACCCTGAAAAATATCGCCATATAAAGCTTCCCCATTTTCTAAAACAATAGAAAACGGGCTAATGAAAAATACAAAAATCCGGATCATCACCAAAAGTCAGGGATATCATTTGTTTAAAGAGCCGATTGATTTTAGATTACTGGTTGATTGGAGTGGAGGCCGGGCGAGAGTAGCTGACGGCATTCGCCTTTCGCTACACAAAACAGCTGTTGCCCCATAGCGGCTCATCGGACGCCCCCCGGAAAGCGCCCAGCCGGAACGGAAATCCACCCCACGTTATGGTGATGAGCCAAAAATCCCCTCGAAATGAAAATTCAAGGGGATTTTCGTATTTATAGAATTAGTTGAATTTCACCATATGGTATTTTTTCTTACCACGACGTACAATGCTAAATGCATCCTCAAGACGATCTTTTTCATCTACTGTATATGCAAGGTCTGTTACCTTTTCACCGTTTACACTGATTGCTCCGTTTGTAACATCTTCACGTGCTTGACGTTTAGAAGATGAGATTCCCGCTTCAACAAGTAGATCCACGATGTTTTTACTTTCTTTCACCATTTCAATAGAAGGAACGTCTTTAAAAGCATCTTTCATTTCTTCTGCTGAAAGTGCCTTTAAGTCACCTGAGAATAATGCAGCAGTAATACGGATCGCTTGGTCTAATGCTTCCTGACCATGGATAAGGCGAGTCATTTCTTCTGCAAGTGCTTTTTGTGCTTTACGTAAATGTGGCTCTTCCTCTACAGATACAGCTAACGCTTCAATTTCTTCACGCGTTAAGAATGTGAAGATTTTTAAGTATTTTATAACGTCTGCATCCGCCGCATTAATCCAGAATTGGTAGAATTCATATGGAGATGTTTTCTTACTATCTAACCATACTGCTCCACCAGCTGTTTTACCGAATTTAGTGCCATCAGCTTTTGTTACTAACGGAATTGTAATACCAAATGCTTTTGTTTCTTCTTTATGTGTTTTACGAATTACTTCAAGACCAGTAGTAATGTTACCCCATTGGTCTGATCCACCAACTTGAATACGGCAGTTGTAGTGGTTGTATAAGTGATTGTAGTCAATACCTTGGATTAATGTGTACGCAAATTCAGTAAACGAAATCCCTGTATCCAAACGTGACGCAATTGTATCTTTTGCTAGCATGTAATTGACATTGATTAATTTACCGTAGTCGCGTAAAAATTCGATTGTGTTTATTTCACCAATCCAGTCACGGTTGTTCACTAGCTGTGCACCATTACCATCTTCAGCGAATTCGAAAATACGCTCTAATTGTCCACGAATACCTTGTACATTTTTATCGATTTGTTCTACTGTTTGTAATTGACGCTCTTCAGAACGACCAGATGGATCCCCGATCATTCCTGTTGCACCACCCACAAGTAAGATTGGACGATGCCCTGCTTTTTGGAAACGACGCAGCGTTAAAAGTGGCACGATATGACCAATATGCATAGAGTCCGCAGTTGGGTCAACACCACAGTATAAAGAAACTGATTGTTCTTCTAATAATTTTGCCATACCTTCAGCATCAGTTTGTTGGTACAGCAGGCCACGCCATTCTAAATCTTGTAATAATTCGTTTGTCATCTTAATTCCTCCTAGTAATGTTTGTTATCTGTTACGTGCAAGGGTAATCTCTACAATAAAAAAGTCCCTACACGCAACAAGTTGCATGCAGGGACGTTAAAGTTCACTTAACGCGGTACCACCCGGCTTGAAGATGTCATCCATCTTCCTCTTCATTGACCGCCTTTATCGCAGGCGCGCACGTCTAAGCTCCAAGTACGTAATTCATCTCTACATTATGACTAGCTTTCACCAACCGCTAGCTCTCTAAACAGGGAATATAGAAACTACTTCAAACTTTTCATCACTAGAAAACTATAAACATTATTCTAAACGATTCTATTGCAAAGTCAATATCTATGTTCTAGTCAAAACAAAATATGCTATAATAGACCATGATTTTAGGAGGTCGATTACGTGAAAGATTGGATTGAAAAAATCAACGCAAAGATCGATAAGCTACTCGAACAAAAATGGATGAAGACATTACGTTTTTCAGGCAGTGTGACCTGGAACTTATTTTTACTATTTTTAATCTTTGTACTTGTTGGTGTAGTTTTTGTTGGCTCGGTAGGTGCAGGCTATTTTGCCTCCCTTGTTAAAGATGAGCCTCTTCGTTCGAAAGAAGAGTTACGTGAACTCATTTTCAATTATGAGGAAACGAGTGAAATTTACTTTGCCAATGATATTTACATTGGAAAATTGAGAACAGATTTAGATCGTCGTGAAACTTCACTAGGCTCAGTTTCGCCTTATGTGATTAATGCCGTTCTGGCAACTGAAGATGAGTATTTCCGCGAGCATAAAGGTATTGTGCCGAAAGCAGTGTTTCGAGGACTACTACAAGATGTCACAAACTCTTCGACACAAACAGGTGGCTCAACACTGACTCAACAGCTTATTAAAAACCAAGTGTTAACAAATGAAGTATCCTATGAGCGAAAAGCGAAAGAATTATTACTTGCGATGCGCTTAGAGCATTTCATGACTAAAGAAGAAATTTTAGAAGCCTACCTCAATATTATCCCTTATGGCCGTAATTCATCAGGACGTAATATTGCAGGTATTGAAACTGCAGCAGAGGGAATTTTCGGAGTGAAAGCGAAAGATTTAACACTTCCGCAAGCTGCCTATATCGCTGGTATTCCACAAGCGCCTTATGCATATACACCATTTACGAATACAGGTGTTTTAAAAAGTGAAAAAGCACTACAACCTGGGATTGATCGTATGAAGACGGTTCTATATCGTATGAAGGAAGCTGGGTATATTGATGAAACGCAGTACGAAGCTTCATTAGAATATGATATTACAGCTGATTTCCGTGCACCTGAATTACGTCCGGAAGACAAGTATCCATGGTTAACATATGAACTGGAAAATCGCGCTAAAAAAATCATTGCTGAAATTTTAGCAAAAAAAGATGGAATCGATCCTGAACGATTGAAAACCGAAGAAAAGCTTAATGAAAAATATATGATTTTAGCAGACCGTGATGTACGTTCAAAAGGCTATCGTATTTACTCGACTATCAATAAAGACATGTACGATGCAATGCGTAAAGCAGCGGATAACTTTAAATACTACGGTCATACGTATACTAGTAAAGGAAAAGACCCAGTGACTGGAGAAGAGATTGATATACAAATGCCTGTTCAAGCCGGCAGTATTTTAATCGAAAACAGCACTGGAAGAATTTTAAGCTTCCTTGGCGGTCGTGACTTCCAAACGACTGAATTAAACCATGCAACACAAGCTTATCGTTCAAATGGTTCAACGATGAAACCTTTACTCGTTTATGCACCAGCAATTGAATACGGTACAATTGGTGCAGGTAGCCCAGTAGTAGACGTTAAATTTTCTCTTGGTGGATGGAGCCCAAATAACTATTCCGCTAATGATGAACGTGGACTGATCCCTGCTCGCGAAGCATTAGCAAGCTCACAAAACTTATCTGCATTACGTCTATATCATAGTATTTTAAACAAACGTCCAGCACAGTTTTTAGAAAAAATGGATTTCTCAAAGTTACAGGCCCCTGACTATGAAAACTTATCGACAGGGATTGGAGCTTTAGAAGTTGGAACAACTGTCGAAGAAAATACAAATGCATTTGCAACATTTGCAAATGGTGGGCAGTTTATTGATGCTTATATGATTGAAAAAATTGTAGACCTTGATGGCAATATAATTTATCAACATGAAGTAGAACCTGTTCAAGTATATAGTCCTGAAACATCGTATATCATTACTGATATGATGCGTGATGTATTAAAATCAGGAACAGGGACAGAAGCCAATAGAACATTAAAATTCTCTTCTGATTTCGCTGCGAAAACAGGGACATCTCAAGAATATAAAGATGTTTGGTTTGTTGGCTATAACCCAAATGTTTCACTTGGTGTCTGGATGGGCTATGACAAACCGCGCTCACTTTATACATTTAATAACACGTACCTACAACCAAGTACACGTGTTAATAAATTATGGGGTACATTAATGAATGCTATGTATGATGTAGATGCTGAATTGATTGATGCTAAAACTAGCTTTAAAGCACCGAAAAATGTTGTTACTGCATCATTCTGTGGTATTTCTGGGTTAGCTCCTTCTGCAGCATGCCAAAGTGCTGGACTTGTACGTTCAGATTTATTTAATGCCAGCGTATTTTTACCTTCACAACCAGATGATAGCTTAACTGCATCGAGTGTGGTTACTATCCAAGGTAAAACGTACAATGCACATCCCAATACACCTACAGAATTCGTCAAAATGAGTGGAGCAGGGCTGAACCAAGCCTTTATCAAACGGATGCTTGGTCCACTTGGTGGTAATCCATCAAGTTTACTACCTAAAAACTCATCACTGTCCAAATCATCAGTAGCAGCGGTTGATTTCCCTGCTGATGGAAGTGCACCAGTAGCAGTAAATGCATCTCTTAATGGAAATACGCTATCTTGGACAGGTTCTTCAAATGATGTTGTTGGCTATCGCATTTATAACGTCGCAAATGGAAGTAACACGCTGATCAATTCAGTACTCGAATCGACGCAAAGTGTTACAGTTCCAAGTGGTGGATCATATGTTGTAGTCGCTGTAGATATTACTGGTTTATCATCCGCACAGTCTAATGTTGTAACTAACGCTGAGGTAACAGAACCAGATAATGAGCTAGAAGAAACACCACTACCTCCTACAGATGGTAGTGACTCAAGCGGAGAAAATGGATCTAACAATGGGAATTCAAATGGATCAAATAATGGAAACTCCAATGGGAATAGCAATTCTGGTGGCAATGGCTCCAATGGAGAAAATAATAACGGTGGTGGCGTAGTTCCAACTCCTCCTCCTACCGATGTACCCACCGAATAATTACTAAGTCATTCTCGCGTAAGACGCAGCCGACAAGCTTCCTGCAATCACTTTAGGATTGTAGGAAGCTTGTTTTTTTGTCATGATAGAGAAGACAAAAAATGGCTCATCATCAAAAGTCGGGGATGACATTTGGTAAAAGAGTATAACAATATTAGAATGCTTGTTGATTGGAGTGGAGGCTGGACGCCCCCCGGAAAGCATCCAGCCGGAACGGAAACAAACCCCGAGTCATGGTGAATAGCCCAAAAAAATGTTAGAGGTGGGAAGATGAATGAAAGTTTTAATATTAGGTGGGACACGCTTTTTCGGAAAAAAACTAGTAGAGCTGTGCATTGAAAATGGGCATGAAGTGACAATTTTAACACGTGGTCTAAGCACTAACCCTTTTGACAATCAGGTACAACAGCTTATTGTTGACCGCAACAATACTAAGGCTCTCGCTCAAATACTAGACGGGATGACGTGGGATATTGTCTATGATAATATTTGCTATTCCCCCAATGAAGCTCGTGATCTTGTAGAAATTTTACGAGGTAAAACAAAAAAACTAGTTTTCACCTCAACCCTTGCTACGTATGAGGCAGACGGCGTTATAAAAACAGAAACTGATTTCGATCCATATACGTATGAAATTCGCATGAGCAACAGAGAGGATTTCACATATGGTGAAGGTAAAAAACAAGCTGAAGCTGTCTTCTTTAAACATGCAACATTCCCAGTAGTTACTGTGCGTTTCCCTATCGTCGTTGGTGAGCATGACTACACGCGCCGTCTACATTTCCACGTTGAAAGAATTTTAAATGAGGAGCC
Organism: Lysinibacillus sp. NPDC097287; assembly: GCF_044761695.1. Taxonomy (NCBI): domain Bacteria; kingdom Bacillati; phylum Bacillota; class Bacilli; order Caryophanales; family Bacillaceae; genus Lysinibacillus; species Lysinibacillus sp. NPDC097287. The sequence goes on along the minus strand of NZ_JBIWCX010000006.1, from coordinate 95,547 downwards.
CATTTCATTACCAAATGTTGAAGCGAAAATGAGCTTTATTAGAGATGTTGAAGCTGCTGCATTTTTATATTTTGCTGGCGTTTCTGATATTGAAGGTCCATTTAATGCAACAGCAACAGGTGCTATCTCTTTGAAAGATTTACTTGGATTAATTGAAGCAGCAAGTGGTAAGCTAGCGAAGATGGCACTTATCGGTGGGGATGACAACTCTCGTTCACCATATGGTATTCCTGCAGATTGGTATATGGCAACAACTAAAGCCGAAAAAGTAGGCTTTACGTTTAGCCAATTACATGATTGGTTACCTAGTTTAGTGCAAACACTAGTGAAACAAGTACAAAACGAAGCGTAATTAAAAGAGTTCATCCCGTCTTTCATAGACAGATGAACTCTTTTTTAGAAGCATACCTTTTACAGTAAAATTGTTTTCAAAATGGCAACAGCTTCGTCAATTTCTTTTTTTGTCACAGTTAGCGGTGGTAACAAACGAATAACATTTGGCCCTGCACCAACTAATAACAAGCCTTTCTCTTCCGCGGCTGCAATGTAAGTTGCCACTTCTGTGTCTCCACAACCTACACCAAGTAACAAGCCTTGCCCTTGTACTGTATAAGTAGCTGGTAAATGTACTTTTAATTGCTCAACAAAATATGTTGATAACTCTTGGACGTTTTGTAAAAATGTTGGCTCAAAAACATGATTCAGCACTGCTTCAGCTACACTCATTGCAAGTGGATTGCCACCAAAAGTTGTACCATGTGTACCTGGACCAAATGTATCGTAAAACTCAGCTGTACCAAGCATAGCCCCCACAGGGAATCCTCCGCCTAGACCTTTCGCTAATGTCACGATATTTGGCTTTAATACAGTTTGTTCATATGCATAACGAGTACCTGTACGAGCAATACCTGTTTGCACTTCATCAATGATTAGTAGAATGCCCTTATCTTCACAAATAGTAGCAATTGCTTGTGCAAATTCAGGTGTCACCGAATTGACGCCGCCTTCACCTTGAATCATTTCAAGCATGATCGCCGCTACCGAATCATCAATAGCTGCTTCAAGTGGTGCTACATCATTGAATGGCAATATCGTAAATTTATCCACTAGTGGGCCAAAACCGTTATGAATCTTGCCCTGCCCTGTTGCAGACATCGCTCCAAATGTACGCCCATGGAAAGACTTTTCAAAAGTGATGATATGATTTTTCCCTGTATGTTTACGTACTAATTTGATGGCAGCTTCATTCGCTTCCGCCCCACTATTACAGAAAAACGCATGGGAGAAATGTGTTTCAGCCATTAATTTCTCTGCAACCTTCTCTTGCCCTGGACTATCAAATAAATTTGAAATATGCCAAAGCTTCTCACTTTGCTCCTGCAAAGCTTTCACAATCGCTGGATGCGCGTGTCCAAGACTGACAACCGCAATCCCACTCGTAAAATCTAAATATTTTTTTCCTGAAGAATCTTCTACAATTGTCCCTTGACCTTTTACGATTTGCGCACGACGTTTCCCGTAGTTTCCAAATAACGCACTCATCTCACTAGCTCCTCACTTAAAATTGTCGTTCCCACTAGCGTATCTCCGACAATTTGTACTGTTGGGATGCCCGCATTTAAGCAATCCATTGCCCCTTGCACCTTTGGAATCATCCCACCGTAGATATGCCCTTCCTCAATCCACTTTCCAATTAAGGAAGGCGTTACTTCTGTTTGATATTCATCATCAATGCGAATACCTTTAACATCTGTTACAAGTAATAAGCTATCTGCGCCAACAGCAAGTGCAATTTCACTTGCCACTGTGTCGCCATTAATATTTAAAGCTTGACCTTCTGCATTCGCACCCACACAAGCGATAACCGGGACAAGCTTAGCACTAATTAATGCTTCTAGTAACGACGTATTCACCGCTTTTACTTCCCCGACAAAACCATAAACATCCTTGTCTAAAAAGTCAGCAGCAATCAACTGCCCATCAAAACCATTTAAGCCAACTGCTGCTATGCCTGCTGTTGTTAACTCATGCACAAGTGCTGGATTAACCTTCCCGATTAACGTTGACTGTACAATATCAATAGCTACCTCACTCGTAACACGAATACCATTTAATGCATGTGACTCCACTTGACGAGCAGCAAGTTCACGATTAATCGCAGGCCCACCACCATGAGTAATGATGAGCTCCACACCTTCATCTTGCAGCTTTTTAAAATTCACAAAAAACTCCTCATTTAAGCCTTCAAGCGTACTGCCACCCAGCTTAATAACCATACGCTTACGAGCGGTATGATGCGTTGATTTGAACGTAGTCATAAGTTAAGTCACATCCCCAAGCGTGCCCGTGGCCTTCCCCAACGCCAAGTGACACGTAGATTTTTACTTCGTGCATTTTTAAAATTTGAATTAATTCATCTTCAGAGAATTTAATTGGCTCGCCATTTTCAACCATTGTCGCGCCACCAATTTGAATCGTAATTTTATCTGGATCAACAGTAGCACCACTATAACCGACAGCGGCAATAATACGGCCCCAGTTTGCATCACAACCAAATACCGCTGTTTTTACAAGTGGTGACCCTACTACTGTTTTTGCTATTTTACGAGCCTCTTCATCTGAAATAGCACCTTCCACCTCTACCTCAATAAGCTTCGTCGCACCTTCTCCATCTTTCGCAATCATTTTTGCTAAGTCCTGCGAAACTGTTTTTAATGTGTAGTAGAAGTTTTGCCAATCTGGATGTGCTGGCGTTAACGGTTCATTGCCAGCTAACCCATTTGCCATTACAACTACTGTATCATTTGTAGATGTATCGCCATCTACTGTAATAGCATTAAACGTTAGATTCGTAATATCCGATAATGCGGCTTGTAATACGTCTGATTCGATATTTGCATCCGTTGTAATGAAGCCAAGCATTGTTGCCATGTTTGGCTCAATCATACCTGAACCCTTCGCTACACCTGCCATCACCACTTCTTTGCCATCAATAATTGTGCTGTAACTTGTATTTTTCATCACTGTATCAGTTGTCATAATGGCCTGTGCAAAATCAATCGCACTTTCTAAGCTATCTAACGGCTCTAATTGTGCAATTCCGCTTGATACAGGTGCCATGTTTATAATTTCGCCGATGACACCCGTAGAACAAACACCTACTAAATTAGCATCAATGCCTAATTTCTCAGCTGTTAAAAATTGCATTGCCTGAGCATCCTTAACACCTTGTTTCCCTGTACACGCATTAGCATTTCCAGAGTTCACGATCATCGCCTGCATTTTTTTCGTTGTGTAGACAACTTCTTTTGTTACTTTTAGTGGCGCTGCCTGTACAGCATTGGTCGTAAAAACTCCCGCAACACTCGCAGGGACATCACTCACTAATACAGCTAAATCTTTTTTCTTATGCTTTAAGCCACAATGCATACCTGCTGCTTTAAAGCCTTTTGGTGAAACAATATTTTTACTTGATAATTTTTTCATAATATTCGTTGATGCTGTTAATGTCATAATAATACTCCTCCTTGGGTTATATGAGATAAGAGAAGCACACAGCAATTTGCGGCGTGCTTACCAATTTTTTTAGATGAAAAATGGAACGACGTCTAGCCCTGTCGTTTGTGGTAAATCAAATTGAACGTTCATATTTTGAATCGCCTGCCCCGCTGCCCCTTTGACTAAGTTGTCAATGACACTAACGATCGTAGCCCGATTTGTACGGCTATCTACTTTGACAAAAATATCACAATAGTTAGAACCTTTTACACGGTTTGTTGCTAAGCCATTCACATCTGTCACAACTCGAACAAATGGATGTTCCTCATACTTCGCTTGTAAACAAGCAACTAATTGTGCCTCGGTCACTCCTGACATAACTGGTGCATAAGCTGTTGATAAAATACCACGCGTCATCGGCACTAAATGCGTATTAAAAGTAATCGTTGTATCAATACCAGCAAACATAGAAATCGCTTGCTCAATTTCTGGAATATGTTGATGTGTATTCGTTTTATATATTGAAAAATTATCGTTTGCCTCACTGTAATGCGTTGCTTGTGATGGCTTATTTCCCGCGCCAGAAATACCGCTTTTCGCATCAACCACTAAAAAATTCGGATCAATTAATCTTTCTTTTAATAATGGTAACAATGAAAGCAGGACAGCCGTTGGATAACAACCAGGATTCGCGATTAATGGTGCATGCTTTACGTTTTCAGCATTCCATTCTGTTAAACCATAGACACTTTTAGCAATAGCCTCAGCAGGTGCCGCTTCTTTTCCATACCATTGTTCGTAGCTTGCTGGGTCCTTTAATCGGAAATCTCCTGATAAATCAATAAGCTTCGGCCTTTTACCTACAAGTGGTGGTAACAGCTTGCTTGTCACACCTGATGGGGTACTTGTAAAAACTACATCAAATTTCTCTAATGCCTCATAATCGATTTTTTGTAGTGGCGTATCTGCAATATTGATTAGATGCCCAAACTTAGAAGAAAACACAACACCTTCTTCTGAAGATGTAAATAAATCAATTTGCTCCACTACTTTATGATTATGTAAAAAACGAATTAGCTCTAATCCGCCGTATCCTGTTGCGCCAATAATTCCTACTTTCATTGCATTCACCTCAAAAGTAATAAGTTCAAATTCGCCTCACCACCTATAGAAGTGAGAAAGTTCTGCCGAATTAAGTTAAAAATAGTATACTTCTGCATAATTATTAAGTCAACTGTATTTTTATTTAATTTTATTATTTTCTTAATAATCTATCAAAACCATTATTGTTCTCAACGATAAAAACGGTCTACTCTTTCATTTCATGTGAAATCAAAAAATAAGGTAGAAACTCTTTCGTTAAACGAATGAATATCTACCTTATTTTTATAAATTTTTTGTATAAATGAAATTAATCTTCCATTGTAGAAAGGTCACCTGTTGGTAAATCTAGCTCCCAAGCTTTTAACACGCGGCGCATAATTTTACCACTTCTAGTTTTTGGCAACTTCTCTTTAAACTCGATTTCACGTGGTGCTGCATGTGCTGATAAGCCTGTTTTCACGAAGTTACGAATGTCTTCAATTAGTTCATCTGATGGCTCAACATCCTCACGTAATGATACGAACGCTTTTATAATTTCACCACGTACAGGGTCAGGCTTACCAATTACACCCGCTTCAATTACATCTGGATGCTCTAGTAATTTGCTCTCAACCTCGAATGGACCAACACGTTCACCAGCCGTCATAATTACATCATCTACACGGCCTTGGAACCAGAAGTACCCTTCATCGTCCATATAAGCCGAGTCACCAGATACATACCATTCACCTTTTAAGAAATATGATTCATAACGGTCTGGATTACCCCAGATTTGGCGCATCATAGAAGGCCAGCCACGACGTACAGCTAAGTTCCCCATCGTAAATGGCGCTACTTCATTACCCGAATCATCAACAATTGTCGCATGCACACCCGGTAATGGTTTACCCATCGAACCAGGTTTAATGTCCATACTTGGATAGTTACAAATCATATGCGCACCTGTTTCTGTCATCCACCATGTATCATGAATACGATGTCCTAGCTCCTCAAAGCCCCAACGAATTACTTCAGGATTTAATGGCTCTCCAACAGATAATACGTGTCGTAATGAAGAAAGATCATAGTTTTCTAAAATACCGCTACCTGCGCCCATTAGCATACGGAATGCAGTTGGTGCACTATACCAAACCGTTACACTATAGTCTTCTATTGCTTGATACCAAGCTTGTGGAGAGAAACGTCCACCGACAATTAACATTGTAACGCCGTTTAACCACGGACCAAAAATACCATAAGATGTACCAGTTACCCAACCTGGGTCTGCTGTACACCAATAAATATCTTCATCACGTAAGTCAAGTACCCATTGTGTAGACTGATATTGTTGTAACATTGCATTATGAACATGTAGAACGCCCTTTGGTGCACCTGTAGAACCTGAAGTATAGTGAAGAATCATACCATCTTCACGGTCTACCCATTCAATGTCAAACTCCGGTGATGCTTCCTCTAGATGTTTATTGAAATCTAAAATTTGCTCTGACTCTTCGATGTTATCCCCCACAAGGAAAACTCTTTGCAAATTCGGTAATTTGTCTAGTGGCACACGACCGATAAGCTCTGGTGTTGTCACCAATACTTTCGCATTACTATCCGATAAACGGTCATATACTGCGCCTTCCATAAATGCTTCAAATAGCGGTCCTACAATAACACCCATTTTTAATGCGCCTAATAATGAGAAATAAAGCTCAGGAGACCGTGGCATGAAAATAAACATGCGGTCACCTTTTTCTAAATCTGTTGCTGATTTTAAAACATTAGCTGCTTTATTTGTGAATTTTTTCATTTCATTGAATGTATAGGACTCTTTACGTACCCCATCATTATAGTAAAGTGCAACTTTGTTTTTACGGTATGTCTCAGTATGACGGTCAATTGCCTCGTATGCCATATTGACATTTCCTGTCTCGTGCCAGCTAAATGCTTTCTCTGTTTCCGCCCAATCGTGAGTTGCAGCTGCATCCTCATAATTTGGTAAATTGTACTGCTCTGGTAAAGCTCTTAATCTCTCCATTGTTTTCATCCCCATGAAACTACCCCTTTCTTTACATTCGCCTTAACATTTGAAAAAAACATGTCTTCTATCGTCCTCAGTAGGACGTAATCCCCAATAGAACCTGTTTTTTCTGTTAACAGCATTCACGTTATTTCACCATTGTTATAGAACAGCAAAAACAATACGAATCAAGTGTTTACTGAATAATTCTATAAACTCTGTTAAATAACAGATACAATATAAAATCTATTTTACACGAATTCTCACAGAATGTCTCAATGTTTTTATTTTTCTAACAATTTAGTTATATTTCGTAAAATTAAGCGTATTTTCGCATAAAATCCGTTATAATGGAAATATAAAAGTCAGGTGGTGTATATATGGAACATAAAAAAACTTTTTTTTCTGTTACAAAGGAAACAAAGCATGGTACTGTGTATGTGGAAGGACCTGTTTCTCCAGAAAAATTAGCTGAGTATTCATTCCATGAGGACTTAGTTGCATTTAGGCCCCCAAACCAACAACATCAAGCCATCATTGAAATTGCTGGACTTCCAGAGGGACGAATAATTATTATTCGTAAAGACAATATCGTCGTGGGCTATGTCACCTATCTATATCCAGATCCACTTGAAAGATGGTCTGAAGATCCAATCGAAAATATGATTGAGCTTGGTGCTATCGAGGTAATCCCAGCATATAGGGGGACAGGAGCTGGTAAAGCTCTACTAGCCGTTTCATTTATGGGAGACGAAATGGAAGATTATCTTGTACTTACTACAGAATACTATTGGCATTGGGATTTAAAGGGGACGGGCTTAAATGTATGGGACTATAGAAAAATGATGGAACGTATGATGAGTTCTGCTGGCTTCGTGTATTTTGCAACTGATGACCCAGAAATCACATCGCATCCAGCAAACTGCCTGATGGCGCGCGAAGGGAAACGAGTTCTACCCGAAACAATGGAAAGATTCGATAGGCTGCGCTTTAGAAGCAGGTTCATGTATTAAAACCAACACAAAGGGGAAGAGTATATGATCGTTGAAGAAATTATGAATCACGAGCCATACACATTGGCTCCAACAAATACAGTGCGCGAAGCACTTAAAATGATGCGTGAGAAAAAAGTACGTCATTTACCAATCGTAGATGAAGAGTGTCATGTTCTTGGCGTTATCACTGAACGAGATATTAAAGAAGCATTACCATCTTCATTACAAGAAGAACCAAACTCACCTGTTTTTGAGGCAACAGTCGATGAAGTTATGGTGAAGAATCCACTCATTGGACATCCGCTAGATTTTGTCGAGGAAGTAGCACTTACTTTTTATGAATCTAAAGTAGGCTGTTTACCAATTGTGTCTGCTGGAAAATTAGTTGGCATCGTGACAACAACAGATTTGCTGTATACATATATCGAGCTAACTGGTGCTACCAAACCCGGTTCTAAAATCGAAATTCGTGTAACTGATACACCAGGAGTTTTATTTGAAATCACAAAAATTTTCTCTGATCACCATGTAAATGTTCAAAGCGTCTTAGTTTATCCAGATTCTGAAAATACTCATAATAAAATTTTGAGTGTCCGTGTTCAAACGTTAAACCCACTGGCTATGATTGAAGGTCTGCGCAAAGCAGGTTTTGATGTATTATGGCCAAACTTACCAGGCGTTCCGCTATGACGAAAAAATCCGTTTTTATCTATTCACCAGAGCAACTCGGATATAAATTTTCAGAGTCACATCCTTTTAATCATAAACGTTTGACGCTAACAATGGATTTACTAAAAAATATCGGTGCATTGGATGATGTTGATATCGTACCAGCACGGGTAGCAACCGATGAAGAACTACTGCTCGCTCACGACCCCAAATATATAGAAATCGTCAAAAAAGCTGGACGGGGCGAGATCACAGAAGCACAAGGTGAAAGCTACGGCATTGGAACAGAGGATACACCAATCTTTGAGAATATGCATGAAGCAAGTGCACAGCTAGTTGGTGGTACGTTAACAGCTGTCGACTATGTAATGGAAGGAAAGGCTGAACACGCACTTAATCTTGGAGGAGGTCTTCATCACGGCTTCCGCGGGCGTGCTTCTGGTTTCTGTATTTACAATGATAGTAATGTAGCAATTCGCTACTTGCAGGAAAAATATAGTGCACGTGTGCTATACGTTGACACAGATGCGCATCATGGGGATGGTGTACAATGGAGTTTTTATGACGACCCTAACGTATGCACATTATCCATTCATGAAACGGGGCGTTATTTATTCCCTGGGACAGGCAATATTACTGAACGAGGAAATGGTCAAGGCTATGGTACTTCGTTTAATTTTCCAATCGATGCTTTCACAGAGGATGAAAGTTTCCTAGATATATATGAAAAATCAATGCGTGAAATTTTCGAATTTTTCAAACCAGATGTCGTACTAACACAAAACGGTGCCGATGCACATTACTTTGATCCGCTTACGCACTTATATGGAACAATGAACCTCTATAAAGAAATACCAAAACTTGCTCATAAGCTTGCTCATGAGTACTGTGGAGGTAAATGGATTGCCGTAGGTGGCGGTGGCTATGATATTTGGCGCGTTGTTCCACGTGCCTGGTCTATGATATGGCTAGAAATGACTGACCAGCCTATGCCTACAGGATCATTACCACAAGCTTGGTTAGATCGCTGGCAATCTGAAGCTCCAGTGCCTTTTATTCCAACATGGGAGGATCCTAGTCCACTCTATGAGCCAATTCCTCGTAAAGCTGAAATTGAGGAAAAAAATGCTCAAATGCTCAGCAAAGCGCTACATATTATTCGCAACGAGACACGAGCATAAACGCAACAAAAACCACGTTACTCACACAAATTGGAGTAACGTGGTTTTTTGTTTATTTACATTTTACAGATTGTCGTTGTTCAATACGATACGGTAAAATTACCGCTTCTTCCTCAACCATTTCTTTGTTCATCAACTTTGTTAGTAATCGCATCGCTACAGCACCAATGTCATAAAGCGGCAATACGACACTTGTCAGTTCTGGACGTACCATGCGTGCCAGTTTCGAATTTTCAAAGCTAATTACTTCGATATCTTCTGGGACGTTTTTACCTGCATCTTGTGCACCATGAATAAGACCAATAGCTAGCTCATCACTCCCAGCAAAAAACGCTGTAGGCGGATTATCTAATAATGCTAAAGTCTCCCACGCTTCTAAGCCCGAATCATAGCTAGATTCCTCAGCCACAATCAAAGATTCATCCAATGTTAGACCTGCATCATGTAAAGCTTTTTTATATGCCTCTAATTTGAATTTACCATTAATTGTGTAAGATAGTGGTCCTGTCACGAAGCCAATTCGAGTATGCCCATTTTTTATAAGTAACGTAACCGCTTCATACGCGGCCTCAAAATAATCAATATTAACTGTCGCAATTGTTTGGGATTCATCCACTGAACCCGCTAACACAATCGGTACAGGTGAATGTTCCATCGATTGTTGCAATTTATCTGTTACTTCATCACTCATCATGACAATGCCATCTACTTGTTTTCCAAGCATTGTATCAAGAAGTTGTAACTCTTTATCTTCATTTTGGTCTGAATTGGCTAAAATGATATTGTAGCGATACATCGTCGCAATATCCTCCACACCACGTGCCAGCTCCGCGTAAACATTGTTTGCAATATCGGGAATGATCACGCCAACTGTTGTTGTTTTCTTACTTGCAAGCCCTCGCGCTACTGCGTTAGGACGGTATTCTAATCGTTCAATTACTTCTAATACTTTTTTTCTCGTTGCTGGCTTTACATTTTGATTGCCATTGACTACACGAGAAACCGTTGCCATCGAAACATTCGCTTCTCGTGCAACATCATAAATTGTAACAGTCATAGTACGCGCCTCCCTTTTTTCCTTATATAGCCTTATCATACGATAATATTTATATTACTTTCAATAATAAGTACGTATAGGACTTGAATTTTCGAACACCATTAGCCTTATTCTAGACATTTTTTTGTCACTTAACACAGAAAAGGACACTATTTCACTCCCACCTCAAAGAATTGAAAACTGTATGAAGAAATGTCGTCCAAATTTAGCTTTAATAATCTTTTCTTCTTTAAATAAATTAAAAAACCGCCTACCTAATTGGCAAGCGGTTCAAAATATTATTATGCGTGAATTTCATAATTTTTCATGAATTTTTGTAAAGTTTCGTAGAATGCATCGAATGTTGGAATATCCATTTGTTGTTGTGAATCTGAAAGTGCTACAGACGGATCTGGATGCACTTCAGCCATTACGCCATCAGCACCAATAGCAATTGCTGCTTTCGCACATGGTAGTAGTAAATCACGACGACCAGTAGAGTGCGTAACATCTACGAATACTGGTAAATGTGTTTCTTGTTTTAAAATCGGAACAGCTGAGATGTCTAGTGTATTACGTGTCGCTTTTTCGTAAGTACGAATTCCGCGTTCGCAAAGGATAATATTTTCATTACCTTTAGACATGATATACTCTGCGGCATGAATGAACTCATCAATCGTTGCTGCTAAACCACGTTTTAATAGAACTGGTTTGTTCGTAGCACCTGCTGCTTTTAATAATTCAAAGTTTTGCATATTACGAGCACCGATTTGAATAACATCAATGTAATCAAGTGCTTCTTCTAAATGACCTGGTGTCACGATTTCAGTAATAACACCTAGACCGAACTCATCAGATACACGTTTTAAAATTTTCAGACCTTCTAAACCAAGACCTTGGAAATCATATGGGGAAGTACGCGGTTTGTAAGCTCCGCCACGAATTAGTTTTTCGCCTTTAGCTTTAATTGATGCTGCTACGGCTGCAACTTGCTCGTAAGATTCAACTGCACATGGACCGAATACGAAAGATGGTTTTCCTTGGCCAATTAGCTCGCCATTGATGTTAATTACAGTATCTTCTGATTTTTTCTTACGTGATACAAGTAATTCTTTCTTTTTATCAGCCTCTAATTGTTTTAGTGCTGTTTTGAAGATTTGTTTAAAAATATAATCAACCGTCATTTGGTTTAACGGACCGTTGTTATGTTCTTTAATAAGGTCAAGCATGTGACGCTCACGCATTGGATCATAACGATTGACACCTTGTTTTTCTTTAATCTTACCGATTTCATCTACTACTGCTGCACGCTCGTTAATTAGACGCAAAATTTCTAAGTTCAATCCGTCAATTTGACTACGTAAGCTTTCTAAATCTTTTTGGCTCATACTTCTTGCTCCTCTCCCCTATGACAGACACTTTCAGAACTCTGAAATGTATGTTACATTTTTAGATATTAGCATTATTATAATCAATGTTGTTCAGAATGTCACGCATTTTTAATTTAGCGCTTCAACTCGCTAAATTATATTAAGCTATTTCGAGGAAGGAAGCGATTACATTGGGTTCAAAATTATTTGCGCTTGATATCGGTACACGTTCTGTTGTCGGCATTATTTTAGAGGAAAATCAGGATCATTTCCATGTCCAAGATATTTTAGTAAAAGAACATAAAGAGCGCGCGATGGTAGATGGTCAAATACATAATGTGCTGTATGTAGCCGAACTAATTAAAGAAATAAAACAAGAACTTGAAGATAAACACGGTACTTTAACAAAGGTAAGTGTCGCAGCAGCAGGTCGTTCTTTAAAAACCGAACAAGCTAGTGTGACAGTTAATATCCGGAATCGACCGATTTTCACTGAAGAAGATATTAGCCGATTAGAACTACAAGCTGTTCAACAGGCACAACAACAACTATTACAACAAAAAGAAGATGCCAAGACTAGCCACTATTACTGCGTGGGTTATTCTGTCTTATATTACCGCTTAGATGGTGAGGAAATTGGAAGCTTACTCGATCAACAGGGTGACGAAGCACAAATTGAGGTTATCGCAACGTTTTTACCACGTGTCGTAGTAGAATCATTGATTGCAGCTTTAAAACGTGCTGACTTAGAGATGGAAGCACTAACATTAGAGCCAATTGCGGCGATTAATGTACTTATTCCTCCTACAATGCGCCGCCTCAACGTTGCATTAGTGGATATTGGCGCAGGTACGTCAGATATCGCTATTACCGATAAAAGTACAATTGTAGCTTATGGTATGGTGCCAACAGCAGGCGATGAAATTACTGAAGCACTGAGTGACCACTATTTACTCGACTTTCCAGTAGCAGAAACCGCAAAGCGTCAACTACAAAAGGACGAGGAAATCTTAATTCAAGATATTTTGGGCTTCGACCAACACTTTCCGAAAACTGAGGTACTTGAAGCAATTGAACCTGCTGTGAAGCAACTTGCAAAAGCGATTGGTGAGGAAATTTTACGTTTAAATAATCAACATGCACCAAAAGCCGTTATGCTTGTAGGTGGTGGTAGTTTGACACCTAATCTGAGTGAAAAGCTTGGTGAGGTACTTGGTTTGCCAGCAAATCGTATTGCAGTACGTGGTGTCGATGCCATTCAAAACTTAACAAGAGAAGAGCATATAAAAGCGTCGCCAGAGCTTGTCACACCAATCGGTATCGCTATTGCCGCAAAAAAAATGCCTATTCAATACATGAGTTTAACTGTCAACGAACAAGTCGTAAGGCTATTTGAGCTAAAAGAAATGACAGTCGGCGATGCTTTCTTAGCTGCAAATATTCGTGCCAAACAATTGTATGGTAAGCCTGGACACGGTTTATCTGTCAGTGTGAATGGACAAGATATTTTCATTCCTGGCGGACACGGACAACCGGCACAGATTTTAGTAAATGGGCAACCAGCTTCAACAAAATCCGTAATCCAATCAGGCGCTACCATTCAATTAATTGAAGGTCAAGATGGACAAACAGCTACTGCGACTGTACGGGATTTAATTGATGGTGCGGCGGTAAAGAAAGTAACACTCCAAGATACAATGTATGTTGTCGAACCGAAAATTGTCTTGAATGGTAAGCCAGCTTCACTTGATACAGCACTGAAGGATCGTGACACTATTTTATTTGAACCTGCTGAAGCAATTGAAGATATTTTCAAGTTAACTAATAATATGGATTTACTGAAGAGACTCGAGTCATACTTTATTCATGTCGATGGCAAACCGTTATATTTACAAGAGCTTTCTGCATCGCTCTCTATAAATGGAAAGCCTTGCAAGCTTCAATATGCAGTACAAGATGGTGATATCATATCTTTCCAACAAGCTGCTTTACCATCTGTTCAAATAATCGCTAACCATATGAATATCCTGCTTGAAGATAAAATTATCGTGCACTTCCAAAACGAAATTTTAGAGCTAACAAAAATGGCGAATGAAATCTTGATTAACCAAGTTGTTATGTCACCATTATCTACAGTGCCAAACGGAGCAACAGTTTCTGTTAAAGAAAAAGAACAAAGCCGTTGGATTTATCAAGATGTTTTCCGCTTCTCTAATTGGCAACTACCTACAACTTTTAAAGGTAATTTCACAATTTTGCGTAATAACCAGCCAGCTAGCTTTGATACGGAAATATTCGGAGGAGACAAATTAGAAATTTTATTAGTAGAAACACCGATTTCGATTTAGAGCACCATTAAAAAAGGATGCGGTACGTCGTATACGACGTACCGCATCCTTTTTTCTATTGCATCATTAAGCACGAACTTCCTCGGCTTTTTCTTCCACTACCTCTTCTACACTATCTACTATCGCTTCGATAATATCATCAAGAGGTTCTTCGCCTTCTGAAGAAACTGTCCCATCATCAAAAACAGCTGGTGCCTTTGGTGATTTTAATGTTTTTACTTTCTCTACTAATTGAGTAGATTGCTCTTGAATTTGTTTTGATAGTTGTAACGTTTTATCTTTTGCTGTTGAAGAAAGATCTGCACTCTTATCTTTCAAATTAACAGCTTGCACAGCCACGTCACTTCGTAATTCTTTACCTGGTTTCGGTGCTAATAATAAGCCTGCAGCAGCCCCTACAATTCCTCCAACTAATGCGCCAATGACAAAATCTTTCATGTTCACATGCTCCTCTTCATAAATCGCTTCTTGCGGATTGTAAAGCTGTGGTAATGAACTTTCAAATTGTTGTTCTTTCACTTCATTAAAATTCGGTTTTTGTGATGTCATGCTACAATTCCTCCCCATTCTTAATTTCGTCTTGGTGTATTTGCCGCTGACGCATGCTTTTACGCAGACTGACAAGGCGTTTAAATATTGACTAGCTTAAGCACATGTCAACATCCGAGACACCACCCAAAGACATTTATTTTAATCAGCTAACGCTCTTTACGTAGCTGATTAAAGTTAAAAATTACTTTTTACGGCCCCATCTTCTCTTCTCTGTTATTGGTGTTGCTGTATCACAAGCATTTAAGTCATCTTCCACGGCTTCAAGAGCACGCTCGATAACTTTGCGCTGTTTCCACTTATCTGCAATTCCCATCG
Organism: Lysinibacillus sp. NPDC097287; assembly: GCF_044761695.1. NCBI lineage: Bacteria > Bacillati > Bacillota > Bacilli > Caryophanales > Bacillaceae > Lysinibacillus > Lysinibacillus sp. NPDC097287. Next base: position 80,477 of record NZ_JBIWCX010000006.1, on the reverse strand, counting down.
CAACATTACTCCATTGTACGACTTGAGCAATTTTATCTTCATTTTGCTCTACACTAGACGATATCGATGTAGTAATACGTTGAACAGATGTATTTAGACCATTTACAGAATCGCCAATCCCTTTGACTGCTTGTACAACAGTATTTAGCTGTTCAGATTTCCCTTGAATATCCTCAGCTAAGCTATTCGTTTTTGTCAATAATGAAGTGGTTTCACGTGTGATACCTTCCATTTGACCTTCAATCCCAGCCAATGTGCCGGCTAAGCTATTTAGAATCGATTTAAGCGAAAATAACGTCATACCGATGCTAATACAAAGCACTAAAAATCCAATTGCCGCAATAATCGCAGCAATGTATAAAATTAACTCCATAAATAGTCCTCCTACTAGTAAGAATTCACATTACTATTACTTAATAATTTCGACAAAAGACACTGAATCCCTTCTTTACTTTGAGAAAAAACAGCTTATCCCTTTCGGATTAAGCTGTTTCGTTGTCTCTTAATACATTCTCAAAAGCATCTTGGAATTTGTGAACATCGCCTGCACCCATGAATAAAAATACTGCACTTTCATGTTTTGTAAGTTCTGCAATACCTTCAGTCGTAACCACAGCGCTACCTTCGATAAGTGAGGCTAAATCATCAATCGATAAAGCTCCTTGTTGTTCCCTAGCAGAACCAAAAATATCACATAAATAAGCAGTATCAGCAAGACTCAAGCTTTCAGCAAAGTCTTGTAAAAATGCTTGAGTACGTGTAAATGTATGCGGTTGGAAAATTGCCACTAGTTCACGCTCAGGATACTTTTGTCTAGCCGATTGAATTGTTGCACGAATTTCCGTTGGATGGTGTGCATAGTCGTCGATTAATACATTATTCCCAATTTTAGTCTCAGTAAAACGTCTTTTCACACCTTTATATGTGTGTAAGCGTTCTTGAATTATTTCTGTAGGAATCCCTTCATATTGACAAAGTGTAATCACAGCTAAAGTATTTAAAATAGCATGATCACCGAATAGTGGGATAAAGAATGTGCTATAAAATTCATTACGTACAAACACGTCAAATGTTGTACCTTCAGTTGTTTTTTCTACATTACGTGCTTCAAAATCATTTTCTGCACCAAAGCCATAATACACGACTGGAACATTCGCTTGAATACGTTGTAAATGCTCATCATCACCACAAGCAATAATCGCTTTTTTCACTTGAAGTGCAAGTGATTGGAAAGCTGAATATACATCTTCAATATTGGCAAAATAATCTGGATGGTCAAAGTCAATATTCGTCATGACTGCATAGTCAGGATTATACGCTAAGAAGTGACGGCGATACTCACATGCCTCCATGACAAAAAAGTTAGCGTCTTCGTGCCCAGCACCAGTTCCATCACCAATTAAATAAGATGTCGGTTTATAGCCACCAACAACGTGTGCCATTAAGCCAGTTGTAGATGTTTTACCATGCGCACCTGTAATAGCAATCGATGTGTAGTTACCAATGTATTCACCTAAAAACTTATGGTAGCGTATCACTTCTGCGCCGATTTCTTGCGCTCGTACGATTTCAGGATGCTCATCAGGAAATGCATTTCCTGCAATGATCGTCATACCCTCTTTAACATTATCAGCATCGAACGTAAAGATTGGAATATTTCGATCACGTAACGGTTGTTCTGTAAAGAAATACTTATCAATATCAGAGCCCTGTACTTGTTCACCAGCATCAAATAAGATTTGTGCAAGTGAACTCATGCCAGATCCTTTTATACCTATGAAATGAAAAACTGTCATTAATTAAACCCCCCGGGAAATACAAAATCCCATCTATCATCTATTATGTGTATCGCATTTTCAAACGTTCGAATGTAGGTATTAATACCTTCTCGTTCGCAAAAAAGTGCATACTAACCAAAACATCTTGTCTATTATAGCACTATTTATGCATGAGGATAAATGTGCAACTTTTCCCAAAAATCATATTTTTGCCGAAAGTAAGTTAATCCATACTAAAACGCGTTATTTTTTACTCAAACATAGAAACTAAATCTTGTTCCGTAATATAACTTTCACGTGGCTTACTACCTCTTGCTTCAGATACAAAACCATTTGATTCAAGCATATCTACAAGTCGCGCTGCACGGTTGTAGCCAATATGGTACTTGCGTTGAATAAGCGATGTTGAAGCACCGCCTTGCTCATAAACAAATCGGCAGACATCCTCAAACAAATCATCCTGATCAGCTGATATTTCTGTTTTTTTCAGAAGCTCTTCTTGATCAAAAATATAATCAGGCTCACCTTGCCCGCGTACATATTCGATAATTGCCTCAATTTCATCGTCCGTCACAAATGTGCCTTGTAAGCGTACTGGTGCAGACATACCGTTCCCTAAATATAGCATATCTCCACGCCCAAGTAATCTTTCTGCTCCTTGCCCATCTAGTATCGTACGCGAATCGATTTGTGATGATACCGCAAAAGCAATACGTGTTGGAATATTCGATTTAATAAGACCTGTAATTACATCAACAGAAGGTCTTTGTGTTGCAACGATTAAATGAATACCACAAGCACGCGCTTTTTGTGCGATACGACAAATCGCCTCTTCTACGTCCGCAGGTGACATCATCATTAAATCGGCAAGCTCATCAATCACAATTAAAATATACGGTAACTTTAAACTATGCTCATTATTTTTATCTGCAATTGCATTGTAACGCGTAATATCACGAGCACCTGCATGTGCAAATAATTGATAACGACGCTCCATTTCTTCAACGGCCCATTTAAGTGCAGCAGTTGCTGCCTTCACATCTGTAATAACCGGGCTCACTAAGTGGGGGATATGATTGAATGGTGCAAGCTCAACCATTTTTGGATCGATCAACATTAACTTTAATTCATGTGGTGCAGCTTTATATAATAAGCTAACCAAAATCGAATTAATACAAACTGATTTTCCCGAACCTGTAGCTCCTGCAATTAACCCGTGTGGCATTTTTCGTAAATCAATTGTTACAGGCTTACCTGTCAAATCTAGCCCAAGTGCTGCTTCTAGTGGAGAATCTGATTCAATGAAAGATGCACTATTTGTTACTTCTGATAGGCGTACAGCACGTGACACACGGTTCGGAATTTCAATCCCAATTGAACTTTTACCAGGAATCGGCGCTTGAATTCGAATATCTTTCGCAGCTAAAGCTAGCTTTAAATCATCTGCTAAATTACGAATTTTACTAACTTTCGTGCCATGACTTACTGTTATTTCAAACTGCGTAACTGCTGGTCCTTGCATAATCGATTCAATTTGAGCAGATACTTGGAAATGCGAAAGTGACTCGACTAATGTTTGACCTTGCTCTTCCATCCACTCTGTATCTTGTGTTTCTTCTTCAGGCGGCTCTAAGAATTCATCAGTTGGCTTATGATATACACGCACTGGCTTCGCTGGCTTTTCTATAGCCTTTTCCTCTATAACAGGAATTTCAGCGTCTTGAAATGCTTCTTGCTGTATCGATTCTTCTGATACTACTTTAGATGTCAACTCAGTGTCTAGTGTAAGATCATTAGCAAAACTTTGTGGCTCTTGAGGTATTAGGTCTAATTGTTCTTCAACCATCATTGTTGTAGCTGAAATTTCATCTTCAACCAACATCTCAATGGCTGGTTTTTCTAATGTGGCAACAGGTGACATCGTTATAGACGAGACAGCTTCTGTTGTATGATTATTCGATGAAATAGCCTGAGGTGACTGAACTTGTATAGTTGGCCCCGCGACATTTATAGGACTCAATTCATCGACTATGATTTCTGTTGATTCGTTTGTTATATCTGTTTGTTTTGATGACGTAATTGCTGGCTGTACTTCTTCATTTATAGATGGTATTACAAATTGCTTTTGTTGACGATTTTGCCATTTTTCTTTATCTGACTTAAGCATTAATACGTTAAATGGAATACGACTCTTCTCTTGGATCGGTGTATGTTCTATAGCTTTCTCTTCAACATCATCTTGCACATCAGTCTCAGTAGATATAGGCTGTACAACTGTAACTCCACCAATATTGATAGTTGAATTTTCAATTTGTACTTGCTCAACAATCACTTCATTCACTCGTATGTCAGCTTCGTCGGCTGAAAGTTGATCCACGGCTAATTCCTGCTGAATAGCCGCCTTCACTTGATCCTCAAAATCAACCGCAAACGAAGTTGTTTTTGGTACCACTATTGGCTCTTTAGGCGCATCATTTTCTTCTGAGATATCTTCGAATTCCAATTGATCAAATGTTATCGCCTGTTCATTTACTGTCTCCGTTATATCCTGTATTTTTTCATGTTCTTGCATACTTTTTTCAGGTTGCTCTTGCTTATTAATTTGAGCTTTTTCTTCTATTGTATTTTCATTACCTTCATTTGATGTCGTTTCTTTTCCATCTGTAAAGATTGAGGTAGTGTCTTCTTGTCCTTCCTTACGCTTCATTAACAATGTTTCAATTGGGCTTGGTTTTGCAAAACCATAAACCGGTGAAGGAACATCCGTTGGTACAAAGCGTTTACGATTCGGCGGTAGACTATTTTCTACAGGACGTTCTTCTTTTATTGTAGATTCTTTCTTTTTAGGGTCATCATAACTTTTTGTATCCCGGAAAACTTTACGTGCTCTCGTACTAGACTCTTGTATAGATTGACTACGTGTAATCGTTGTTCTTCCTGTGCGTTTCGTACGATTCTCTAACAACTCGCGAATCCCTGAAATTTCTACATCATATACACTTGAATCGACTATATGATTATTTAAATGCTTTGGTAACGATAAATCTTCAGGTTGCCCATAATAGGTATCATTCATTTGATTAAAAACTTCTTTTTGCTTTGTATGATTAGAAGGGGCAACTTCTTCATCTTCGATTAGTGGAAAACGAAAGGTTCTTTGTTTTTGTTGAGTCGTGTTATCTGTTTGTTGTTGCTGCGGGAAATCTTGTTCATCTTCATATTCATCATACTGATCTTCGTAACTTTCAATATCTTCATTTTTATCTAATATTTTATTTATTTGTTTTTTAAACCAGTTCATGTTGATTCACTCATTTCTCTTACACATCATTTATAGTGTTGCATATGTTTTTAAAAGATTGACTTTTTGAAAAACAGAACGCATCTTCTATGTGAAAAGCATACCATAAAATTGATATAGAAACTCGTATTTATCGGCACAAAAACAACAAAAAATCGTTAAGACCGCTACTTTTTAGCGACTTAACGATTTTTCACAAAACCATATAGAAATTTAGCGAGTTGGTGCTTCAAATGCACTTCCGACTTCTGCATCTGCTGGTAATACTAAAATCCCCTTTTCAGATGGAGCGTTTGGAATTGCTAATTCACGAGCTGAACAAAGCATGCCGAAAGAATCTACACCACGTAAGTTTCCTTCTTTAATGAGCATACCTGAAGGCATAACAGCGCCAATTTTAGCGACAACTACTTTTTGGCCAGCCTCGACATTAGGTGCTCCACATACGATTTGTAGCGACTCTTCACCGATATTGACTGAACAAATGCTTAATTTATCTGCATTTGGATGCTTTTCTTTTGTTTCCACATATCCTACTACGAATTTTGGTGAGAAATCTACATCTAAGCTAATAGATGCACCATTTTTTGCAATTGCAGCTTCAATTTGTTCCACAAGTTCCGGTGTTACTTCGACGTTACCTTGCACTTCTGTTTTTACATAGCTGCTTGCATTAAATAAATTAAAGGCCTTAATTTCGCCTGTTTGTGCTTCTTTTAAAATCGCAATGTCGCCAGCACGTTCCACAACTGTTTTCACGATTGCTTCCGTTGCTAATTGTACTAATAATACATCTCCGACATATTTTTTGTTATAAAATACGTTCATGATTCCTCTTTCTCCTTTTTCACTTTGTTTTTTGCCAGTATAAAGATTGGTTCCAGTTCACCGTCTTCATAAATAAACGACAACGATGTAATCGGTACAGTACCTACTGTGAAGAAATGCATCGTCATCTGTGCTAATACATCATAACCTGTTTCGTTACGAATATCACCTATAATTAACACATCCTGATGAGGAACAGATACTGTCATATCACCTTCAATTTGTGCGCGCATATCTTTCAAAAAGCTTTCATTTAAAATGCGACTCGCATCGTAACCATCATTGGCATTCACAAAATAAAACAGATTACCAGCCACCTCATCTTTTTTATAAGTTACAGGTAATTGTTTCACTGAAAAACGCGCCATTTCTCGAATTTGCTCAACTGTTAATTGTAATGCCTCTAGCATAGATTCGTCTATAAAACGATAAGTTTTCCCCACATCAAGGGCATAGAAAATACGTGTTTCCGCTGTATGTTCTGTCGTAATAAATGCATGTCCTTCCTTAGAGGATTGTGGATAGGACGTCGCACGGATAACAGGATAAATTTGAGTAAAGCTGCTAAATCCCTGCTCCTTTTCTAACTCCATTGCGGAAAATGTTTGCTCGATTGTATAGACAACCTCATCAATTGCTGCATCTTTCTTTTCATTATATTTCGTTAAAATCCCAGGTAATGATAATTCCATCCCGTGTCCTAACTTTGTATGATTCAAGCGTAATTTATCGTATTTTTTATCAAACTGATAAGTAAAACGAGTATCACCTAAACGCGTTTTTAATAGAGAAACCAATTGCTCTGAATTCATTTGCTTCACTTATCTTCACACCCTTTCACAAAATGAGACGGCTCACAATTTGTGAACCGCCTTGTTCAAAACTATGCAATTACTTTATCTTAACCGAACGAACGATTTTCGTCATCTCTTCTAGATTATCCTCTACATCGTTCATTGGTGAAATGGTAGTCATTTTCACGCCACCGCTACTAACAACAAGTTCAAATTCTTCCTCATTCTCTGTTTTAAAAACTGCCGCGAATCCAAAAGCATTGTCTTTTTCATATGTTTTTTCGTCAATGATTTCCTTAGAGCTATCTTCCTTCAATAAATCATAGTACAGTTTACTATCTGGTTCTTCGCGATCATTGATAAAAAGAATATAGGATTGTTTTCCTTTGGAAACTAAAATATTGTATTTATCTGAGCTATCCTCAATTTTATATTTTGAAGGTAAAAATAATTGAACGTTACCAATTTTATCTGTATGAGTTTCTGGCTTTTCAGCAAAAATTGTTTCCGATTTTTGAAGTCCATTTTCAATTTGCTCATCGATTGATTGATTACAGCCAGTAAGTCCCAAAAGTAATAGCATTAATGCCGATGCTTGTAGCCATTTACGAGACATTTATATCTTCCTTTCAACTCTATTTTTTCTATTTTAAAGAAAAATCAAAAAAGATGCAAATTCACTATGTGATTTTAACTATATTAAACAGTCTAATCATGTGATAATTTGAACAAGTATTGTCCTACAAGAAGAGAGACAATATGCTCAAACATAGCCTGACGATCTACCAAACCTAGCGTAAAAATACCTACTGCACCTGCTTGTTGACGAATGTCTCGACGCTGTGTGAAAGCCTCCATTACTGGTCCAAGTTCTTTACCGCCCCTTATTTCCCGGGCAATTTCTTCAGGTAGTACAATCTGTGCTCCAGCTGCAGTAAATACTGTTCCATCCGCTAATACAAGCGCTCCCCAGTTACAAACATACATGCTATCTTCTATTTCCATAACACCGCCTTCTAGTCCAAAAGAAAGAGCTGATTCGGTTGCTGCCAATGTAGTTTTCGCCCGATTTATTGCACCTTTTCTTGTTTCTTCTGTTGTCATAGGCTGTTCAGAAACACCTGAAGGCGCTTTATAATATGTAAATTTAGCTTGTTCAAAAAACTGCTTGGCTATCACTTCTACAGCACTAATTTTAGCCTTATTAGTCGTACCAATTGCTATGTTCATGTAAAATCCTTCTTTCTTTGCATAGAAAAAGATGCCATTATAGGCATCTTTTTCATTTACTTTTTTGCATTCAATAAAAACAATTATACATTACTATGAATAGATGCTAAAGTCGAACGATCCATGTTCTTTACTAATTCCACAATCATTGCCTTTGCCGCCGCATAGTCATCGATATGAATGATAGATGCTGATGTATGGATATAACGGGAGCAAACACCAATCACAGCACTAGGAATACCATCATTTGACGTGTGCACACGGCCTGCATCCGTTCCACCTTGTGAAACAAAATATTGATATGGAATATTATTCGATTCCGCTGTATCTAAAATAAACTCGCGCATTCCACGATGTGTTACCATTGTACGATCGAAAATACGTAATAACGTCCCTTTACCCAGTTGACCAAATTGTTGTTTGTCTCCAGACATATCATTTGCCGGTGAGGCATCTAATGCAAAGAATATGTCCGGTTTAATCATATTTGCTGATACTTGTGCTCCTCGAAGGCCTACTTCTTCCATCACGTTGGCACCAGAATACAAATGTGATGCTAACTTTTCATCCTTAACTTCTTTCATCAATTCAATTGCAAGCCCACAGCCATAACGATTATCCCAGGCTTTTGCCATAATCTTTTTCGGATTTGCCATTGGTGTAAATGGACAATCTGGGATAATGGATTGACCAGGACGAACGCCCAGTGCCATTGCATTTTCTTTATTATCTGCTCCAACATCAATTAGCATATTCTTAATATCCATTGGTTTCGCACGCTCTGCATCCGTTAAAAGATGTGGTGGAATTGATGAAATAACACCAGGTATTGCACCGTTTTTTGTATATACTTCCACACGTTGTGCGAGCATCACTTGATTCCACCAGCCACCAAGCGTTTGGAAACGAATCAAACCGTTCTCTGTAATTGAAGTCACCATAAATGCAACTTCATCCATATGACCCGCTACTAAAATTTTCGGTGCATCTGCCACTTCACTATGCTTGACGCCAAAAATGCCTCCTAAATTATCTTGTACAATCTCATCTGAATATTTCTCCAATTCAGTACGCATGAATGCACGTACAGCATGCTCACTACCTGGTGCACCAGGTAATTCAGTTAAAGTTTTAAATAATTGTAATGTTTCCCCGTTCACGATACTCTCTCCCAACGAAGTAGTATTTTCTTCCTTACTAATTGTATCATATTCGTTTTTGAAGTCGAAATTTTGGCACTATGCAAGCTCTTTACCTTTAAAAATCGTGATTATGAAGGTGCATTCACTCAGGTAGCTATGATAAAATGAAAACATAGAAAAAGGAGGAAATAACTATGAAATTACGTGATTTTTTAATTGGTGTTGCCACTGGCCTAGCAGCCGCTGTCATTATTAAAGAAGCAAGTGAAAAAGTTTCTCCATATGTACCTGCAGGACAAGTGTTAGATAAAATAAAAAAAGAATTTAAAAAAGATGCCCCGATTGATGGCTCTTGGATTTATATGAAAACAGATGATTTTACAAATGGCTTTATGACAATTCCAGTATACCGTGGTGGTATTTCACGGATGAACGAAGGAGAAATGCAAACGTTTGAATTTGCTGCTGATGCTCGTTCTGGGGTTGTGGTGGAATTGGTAGAAGTTTAACTACAAGCGAAAAGAAAGAGCATGTGGAATCAATGATTCCACATGCTCTTTCTTTTGAATTATTCTTCTAACCCTTTATTGTTAAAGTACTTTTTATATTTACGGTAGTAGTTTAAGTTGTTTAATGTAAGTTTCACCCAACGTTTAGCATTCATATCTTCATTGAAGTATAAAGAGTTTGTATATTTACCTTCACGAATCAGTTTTTTCGCTTCTAGTTTAAGCTTTTCATTCGATGCATATTTAAACAGTACTCCTTTTGGAATGATCATCCATAAGTGCTTGTCCTCCACATATGTCAAATCTTGCTCGATATTCAACATATGGTCATCAGCTACATATTTCATTAAGTTATGCCCACTCGCTGTTACATAGTAGCTTGAACGGCCGTTGCGTAAGTTGATTTCGAACAGTTTGTATTGTTTATCACGCACATCATATTTCATATCGAAGTTGGCAAAACCAGTGTAGCCGATATCTTCAAGGAAATGACGTACTTGGTCCATTAACTCTTTATCATATGTCGTAACGATTGCAGCGTAACTACCGATACCTTCTGGAGAATGTTCTTCTAAAATCGGGTTCCCCAAGCACATTAGCTTTACTTTACCGTCTTTGCCAACATAGGCATTTAACACACGCATATACGAGTCATCACCTGGGATGAATTCTTGGATAATCATCGTATCTTGATATGTTGAGCTGTAGATCGCTTTTAGAATTGCAGTTTTTTCTGCTTCATCATGCGCTATGAATACTTTTTTCTTCCCTGGGAATGAACATGCCCAGTATTCAACAGAGTTTGAAGCTTTGATAATAATCGGATAATTAAAAGGCGGTGTAAAATTTTCATAGTTTTCTGCAGTTACAGTCGTCGTACCTGGGTATTTGAAGTTATACTTCTCACACATTTTATAAAAGTTTTCCTTCAATAAAATTTGGTCCATTAACGATTCGTCGATGTATGGTACCGTGAAATGTTCTTGCAATGCCGGTTTGTTTTTAATAATTAACTTTGCATAGTCATCCCCACAAGCGAGTAGTAGTAATTTTTGACCTGCATATTTTTTCGCAACTTCTGCAAGTGCAGGTGCGAACACATCTTGCTCATTTAAGCGATCGATTTCTTGGAAATTAAGGATATGACTATCTTGAGTGGCAGTTAAATGTGAACGGCCTAGTACAAGCGGTTTAATGCCATATGCTTCATAAAAAGCACGTGCCATACCATACGCATTCATATCTGATCCTAATAGTATTGGTAAAAATGGTTGTTCCATTGCCATTGGGTATTCAACTCTCTTTTGTGTTTTAGTATAATGTTTAGTGTATCATATTTTTCAACATGTTCACGAAAAAAAGCCCCCATAAGGAGACTTTTCCAACATCCATAATTCACTTTATAATTCTCTGAAGTAATCCATTTGAATTTTGTCGAGAATATACGTAGCAGAATCACGTACATAATGTAATATCGCTGATTAACATTGAGCTAACTTATGTACCTATTTTTTAGTTGATTGTAGCGGAGGGTGCTCAAGTGCTCCTGTCGCAGAGCAAGGCTTCCTACGGGAAACACAAGCGAACCGAGACCCTGCACGGAGCGTAGCGGAAATCAACTCCCACTTCAATAGTTATGGTAAAAATAGGTTAATCAATACACCTGTTAATTTATATCATTTAACTTTCTCTTTCATTACTCAAAAAAAGCGTGTGAGCTTATTTCACTCACACGCTTTTTCTCTTAGAATGTAATACTAGCTTGTCGGCTACGTTCTAACTTATCGACAATCTCTTTACCTGTCGCATCCCATTTAATCATGCGGTAGTACGCATCATGGTAGAAAATGAAGCCATAGCCTTTCGCTAACGCCTCTTTCATAATGCGTTCTTTTGCATAGACACTTGTCATCGGATAATCATCATATGCCATTACCCATAACGGATTTTGGTGCGCATGTGTTGGCATAATATCTGCCATATGTAGCAGAACCTCATCCTTTTGCGTTAGTTTAATGATGGCATGTCCATCACTATGACCACCTGTATGTATCATTTCGATACCAGGTGCGACTTCTAACGTACCTTCAAATGTTTCGACTAAGTGCTGCACAGGCTCCCAGTTTTCTTTCCAATACGTATTTTTCGAGCGAATATTTGGCGCGCGCATTTCATCCCACTCGATTTTGGATACATATATTTTTGCATTTGGGAAAGTCGGTACAAGTACTTCACCTTCCCACTGTGTTAAACCACCTGCATGATCAAAGTGTAAATGCGTCATGAGAACGTAGTCAATATCAGCAGTCGTTAAGCCAAGTTTTTCAAGGCTTGCTGCAAGCGTAGATTCCTCTGTTACACCGTAATTACGCATTTGTTTTTCGTTTAATTTATTAAAGCCAACACCTGAATCAACCACATAGTTTTTGCCTTCAAATTGAATTAATATCGGCTCTGTCGGCAACTCAATTTGATTGTTGTCGTTTACCGGATATTTGCGTGACCAAAGTGGCTTTGGCACGACTCCAAACATTGCACCGCCATCAAGGCAAGTGACACCCCCGTTTAGCCATGTCAGTGACATGTTGTGAAACTGTAGTTGATCCATACTTTCTCCCCCTAGATTATTACTCTTATCAAATTCGCCTTGGCGTATTTGAGTCCAGATTTTGAATCGTGCACGCACGGTTAACTCCTTTCAAAATCTGTAACATCCGCCAGAGGCTTCAACTACGTTCAGCAAGCGTTACTGTACCCGCTGTAAAGCAAGTACAATTACATTCATCCTGAATTCTATATAGATGTGGACTTCTGCTGAACGGTGTTGAATTGCGATTCTAGACGATAGATAGGTTGTCCCTTTGCAGAAAACTTTTGCTCGTACTCTGTCATAATGTTATCTTCTGGCATATTTGCATGTAGGTCGAGTGATACATACTTTAACAACATACCGTATTCAGACATACTGATTAGTGAATACTCGAAAAGGCCGCGGTTATCCGTTTTAAAATGAATTTCCCCATTATCTACTAAAATCGACTCATATAACTTCAAAAATCCTTCGTGCGTTAAACGTCGCTTTGCATGGCGAATTTTCGGCCAAGGATCTGAGAAATTCAGATACACACGGTCTACATCATTTTTCTCGAAATATTTATATAAATCTGCGCCATTTACTTTTAATAAACGTAAATTCGCTGGAGATTTAGCCTCTAAAATCTTTTCTAAAGCACAAACAATTACGCTATCATATAGCTCGATACCAATATAATTGATGTCTGGATTTTGTAATGCCATTCCTGTCACAAATTGACCTTTTCCTGTACCAACCTCAATATGCAGTGGATTGTCATTCCCAAAAACAGCTTTCCAATTCCCTTTAAAATCTTCAGGATTTGGAACCACAACCTCTGGATGATCTGCCAATAATTCCTCTGCCCAAGGCTTATTTCGTAATCTCAATTTTCTTCCTCATTTCTTTCTAAATAAATAATTGATTTCATTTATTATAGCGTAAAAACGTCAAATTCGCTCGAAATTATTGCGAAATGACGTTTTTTCATATCTGACTATGGACATTTTTCCATGCTTTCTGTGTAACCGTACAATGGATATTCGTATCACACTTCACTTCTCCAATATAATCACCATCGGTATGACACACCATTTTGTCAGCATGCACCGTAATATCAAATTTATCACTTTGCAGAAAAGTAATTTCTTTAAACTTCGTATGCTTCTCGAAAAATACTGTGGCAAAGACGACTAACAATTTAAAACGTGAAATGTTGTAAACAATCGTCACTTCAATTTTCCCATCATTCGGTTTAGACACTGGTGAGATTTTCATACCTCCGCCAAAATACGGGTTATTGCTCACAGCTACAAACCAAGCATGTTTAAAATACAGTTCCTCATCGTTAAAACAAACTGTCACATCAAAGCGAGGAAAAGTGAATAAGCCTTTTACGACGAAAGCCGCATAGGATAGCTTACCAAGCCCAACTTTATTTAAATAAAACTTGAAGCGTGATTTGTTCGCCAACTTCGCCACATACGCATCAAAGCCTACCCCTGCATTATTAACGAATATCTCTGCAGGTACTGCACCTAATTGAATACTGCCGATATCCATGAGGCACCCTTGATTTTCAGCATGCAGAAATGCCTCAATCTGCTTTGCATGACGGAACACCCGAAAATTCCTGGCAAAGTCATTACCAGAACCAGCTGCTACTACCCCTATGTTTACACGATCATTATAGACAACACCACTCACAATTTCATGAATCGTCCCATCGCCGCCAATTACAACAACTAACCATCGTTCATCATTAAGCTGTGTATATTGCCTAACGATCTCTTCACCATGCCCCTCATACTGTGTAAACGCAACATTGTAGTCTATTGTTAAATTTTGTTGAATACGGCGCCATACTTTTTTCCCTCTACCATTTCCAGCATGTTCATTGACAATAAACAAAAGCTGCATAGGCTAATCCTTAGCTACTGGCGTTGCTTGCTGCCAAATATCACGATTAAAGGACGTCGTTTGAACGTTGTTTAATACTGACTGAGCCGCACGAATTTGCATATGCTTCATTGGAGAAGACGATTTCGTCAATTGCTCCAACCATTCCCCGTAATTTCGATGATCTACTAATTGAATATTATATGGTGCACCAGGATAGTCGAAATAGCCATTACGTGTTAATACCACCTTGCGGATAGGCATATCCACTCCATCTTGCTTAAATAATTGTGTTAATACAGATTCCATACGCCCTAAATTAATCGTAGGATTTAGTAATTTCGAATCTTTTGTCCCTACTTTTTTTACCCAAAAACGCTCACTATTGCCAACGTACACTGCCTGATTTTCCGCTTCCAGTACAGTTACACAAATGCATTCAGTTGGTGACATTAACACAACATCCAGTTCAATCGGTGCCTTTTTCACTTTTATAATTGGATAATAGAATACTAAATAATTATCCGGCAAATTAAGTAATAATGTACGAAGTAATGTATCGCGCATAAACCGTGGATCGACATACGACTTCTCACGTAATGTTGAACTTGCCCATTTCATTTGAAAGTGGAAAAATTGATCCTTGAACATACGTTTTAACTCATGAATTGATTGTGGTGCATAGACAATTCTCGGCTCAAACGTCAACGTTGTTTCTTCTTCTGGTATTGCATCTTTGTCATCCATAAATTCATCGGAAACATCTACTAGTTCAATATCTTCTTCTACCTTTTGCCGTCCAGAAAATATTTTTTTAAAGAATGCGAAACGCTCTTTATCTTCAAATGGCTCGATATTTGTATCGTTGTCGTCATGTTGCCATTCTGTTATATCCTCACCTGATATCCATTGCCTTTTTACACGATCCCACTGGCTTTTCTTTAAACGAACAAATTGTGTTGGATATCTCGCCAAATCAATTTGATAACGCGAAACATAATCTTGTATTTTCACTAATTGCGCCAACTCGTTGTCACTCCAATCCTAGTGCGCATGTATTTTTTCTCGTCACATGCTACTATCCTATCTTTCTTATTTTACATGACGTAACACTAGAAAAACATCCATTTTTGTCCCTATAAAAAAAGAACTACCCGTTAAACTTAGTAGATAACCAAGTTTTGGGTAGTTCTTTTTTCAGTTGTCGCAACTTAAGAATTCACTGAAATTGGTAATTTAGCTTCGAATGCAGCTTGTAACTTTCTTGTCCATTCACCAACAGCACCTGTTCCAATTGCATGTCCATCTACATCAATTACAGGTGTTACTTCTGAAGATACAGATGAAACGATTATTTCATCCATGTTTAATAATTCTTCTTTTGTCATTGCTTCTTCAATCACTGGTAAACCGATTTCAGCAGCACATTTTAAAATAACTTGACGTGTAATACCATTTAAGATGAAGTTATTAGCCGGATGCGTGTATAGTGTGCCATCTTTAATGCCATAAACATTAGCCGACGAGCATTCTGTTACTGTATCGCCACGGTGTAAAATTGCTTCATAGCAACCTTTTTCAGATGCTTCTTGTTTTGCAAGTACAGCACCTAAAAGGTTCAATGATTTAATGTCACAACGTAACCAACGAATATCTTCTACTAAAGTAGCTTTTACACCGTTTTGGAAGTTTTCGATTGCACGTTCGCCTACTTTAACATTCCCTGTTAACACAGCAGGTACGCTAGCATCTGGAAATACGTGGTTACGAGATACAGCTCCACGTGTAATTTGGAAATAAACGTGACCATTTTCTAAGTTATTCGCTTCGATAAGATCATGTAATAATTTGTGGAGTACGTCTTTTGTATATGGGATGACAAGACGAATTTTATCGGCACTTGCGTAAAAACGATCAATATGCTCCTGTGCTGTGAACATTTGTCCGTTATAAACTTTAACTACTTCGTAAATACCGTCACCAAATTGGTACCCACGGTCTTCTGGTGAAACTGTAATAGATCCTTCTTCAATGATTTGATCATTCCATAATGTAAATGCCATTGTCTCTCATCCTTTTCTATTTTGTTTATTTGTTACTAGCAAGTTCAACAATTGCTTCTGCATAAATAGCTGCAGCCTTCACTAAATTTTCAACGATGACAAACTCATCTGCACGATGCGCAACATCAGGTTCGCCTGGAAATAGCATACCGAATGCAACACCTTTTTTCATGACGCGTGCATATGTACCGCCACCCGTAGAAAGTAAAGGCGTTTCATAATCACCTGTCTGACGACGATAAACACCCGCAAGCGTTTGGATAAGTTCATCATCCTCACTCACGTAATGAGGTTTAGAATCATCTTGAACATCTAGTGAAAATCCATTTTTCGCTGCTAAGCTTTGCGCTTCCGTAATTTTTTCATCAAATGGATACGATACGGAATAACGCATACTAATGATCATACTACCACCTTGTGACATATCATAGCTTACGATTCCAGGATTCAATGTTGTTTTTCCTGACATTTCATCCTCGAAATCAAGTGCTAGAGCGCTACCATAGTGATCGTTATGGAATACATCTGCAATAAAATCGACAAATTGCTTACTAGCTTCAGTCGTCAACTCTTGTTGTAAAAATGCTGCAAGATGAACAGCGGCATTGATTCCCTTTTCAGGTTCCATTGCATGAGCTGCTTTCCCTTTGATAGCTATTATATAGCGAGAGTCCTCATTTAATAAAGACCCTTCTAGCTGATTTTCTTGCAAAAATGTTTGAAAATTCTGTTCGAAGCGAGGTGGTAGAAGCTGAATTGTTGCTTCAGCTTGTTCAGGTACCATATTTGGGCGCTTTCCTGCATAAAATGTAAGGAGCTGTTCTTCTAACTTATTGCCCTTTTTATTTTGAGAGAACACAAGCTCTGCAATCCCTTTTTCGGCATTTATTAGTGGGAAATCTGCATCTGGAGCAAAGCCAATTGTAGGCATCTCTTCATGTTTGAAGTAATGATCGACACAACGGAAACCTGTTTCTTCATCTGTACCAATAATCATTCGAACACGTTTATTCAACTTAATGCCCGCATCTTTAACAAGCTTCATTGCCATCCACGCTGCTATAGTCGGGCCTTTATCATCAATAGCACCACGCGCAAATAATTTACCATCTGCTATAGTACCGCTAAAGGGTGGGTATGTCCAATTTGCTTCATCACCAACTGGTACAACATCTACGTGACATAAAATGCCGAGTAATTCTTCACCCTCACCCATCTCAATATGCCCTGCGTAGTTATCAATGTTTTTTGTCTGTAACCCTGCCTGTTGACCTTTTGTAAGTAACCATTCAAGTGCTTCTAGCGGACCATTACCAAAGGGCACTTCTGCTGTCGCAGAGCCTTCATCCAATACACTATTAATTTGCACAAGTTCCTGCAACTCTTGTACTAACTCATCTTGTCTTTCCTTTGCAGCTTGTAACCAATCCATTGCGATTACCTCCTTGTGGTTAATAAGATTATTCTACGCTTAACATGGAAAAATTCAATCAACTTTCTTCTGAATTATACGCGAATTTTATCGCTCGTACCTAGCACCACCATATATAGTGCCTTTTTTCGACAATCGCTACCAAATACAGTAGAAGCTTTATGTAAGTATTGTAAATTCCAATCTAATGCACTAGAAAAATGATACGTTTTTTTATATAATGAAGTTATCAGAATAATTGTTCTGATCATACCATTAGAAAAGGGGATGTCTAAGGCAGCAACTTAAGAGCCTAAGTGCACTCCGCACATATTGTCGTCCGCTAGTCTTTGCCAAGAGAATTAAGATGAAGGAGTGGTTCATTTAATGAAACCAACTACTGATCGAATGCTTAATCGTATTAAAGACGTGTACATGTTTATCTTAGACAAAGGGACAGTGTCTACACAGGATTTAGTCGAAGAGTTTAGTATCACTCCTCGCACCGTTCAAAGAGATTTGAACGTGTTAGCCTTTAACGATTTGGTAATGAGCCCAAGTCGAGGCAGATGGACAACGACGAGTAAAAAAGTTAAAATGACATCCTAGTTTTTGCGTAGTAATACGTAGAAGATTTTGTATTAGAAAAAGAATGACCTTTCGTCGGGGTCATTCTTTTTTTCGCCTATTTACAGCCTGCATTCATTCCGTTACACTCGAAACATTCTAGTTGTCAACGAGGGAGCGTTCTACATGAAGGTGACACAATTGTTTCATCCACTTGTTTGGATTATTTTAGGAGGCACTATTTTCACACGCATTGCAAGCTTTATGGCAATGCCTTTTTTAGCAATTTATCTACATAATGAGATTGGTGCATCACCGCTACAAATCGGTCTTACCATTGGTATTGCACCCCTTATTTCCACGTTCGGCGGTTTTTTTGGTGGTTATTTAACAGACCGTTTCGGTAGAAAAAGTGTCATTTTACTAACAATTCTTGTCTGGAGCCTCGTTTTCTTTGGCTTTGCTACTGCTACTGTCATTTGGACGTTCATCGCATTAAATGCTTTGAATGGATTATGTCGCTCTTTCTTTGAACCTTCAACACAAGCACTGATGATTGATTTTACACCAACAACAAAACGAAAAAGACTATTTTCATTACGTTATACAGCAATTAATATTGCTGCTGTCATTGGCCCGATTATAGGCGTTTACATTGCAAGCCTATCTAGTCCAAGCATACCGTTTATATTGACGGGCATCATGTATATTCTTTATGCCGGATTTTTATTGTTCGTTTTGAGTCATTATGAAATGCAACAACCACAAGAAAAGGCACCCAAAAAAATTCTGCATACTTTTATGATTCTATTTTCAAATCGCATACTTCTATGTTTTATTGTTGGAGGGATTTTAATCAACATCGGCTATTCGCAATTCGATTCAACACTTCCTCAACTGATTGAGCTCAAAATTGAAGTTGGTGCCAAGCTGTATTCTCTACTTATCTCACTGAACGCCGCTGTTGTATTGCTATTACAGTTACCCATTAGCATTTTTTCAGAGCGTTTTTCATCTACGTTAACGCTACTCGTCGGTATTGTATTCTTTGCAGTTGGTCTCGTTTTATTCGGTGTGTCTGATAGTTACCCGCTATTCATGATTGCAATGACACTGTTTACAATTGGTGAGATCTTCACCTTTCCAACAATGAATGTCTTGATTGATGAGATTGCACCGGATACCCAAAAGGCTACTTATTTAGGTGCCTCACAATTTAAAAATCTAGGTGGTTTTATTGGCCCAATTATTGGTGGTTGGCTACTAACTCATTATATAGATTCCATGTTTGTAATTATTGCATTACTTGTCTTATGTAGTTCTGTGTTTTACAAAATCGGAGCAAAATTTCGTCAATAGGTTCACAGCCCCTTCGTTTCGGTGATATTTTTTAAAAAAAGAATGACCTCTTGCAAAGGTCATTCTTTATTGCGTATTATCTTTAGCTGCAGCTACTTCATCGTAACTAGAAAATTGGTCTTTCCCCGCATTTTTTGATCGGTAAAGTGCTTGGTCTGCTCTTACAAATAAACTCATTTCAGACTCGACCATATTTTCATAAATTGCGCCACCCATACTCACAGATAATACATCCCAGCTCTTTGTATCCGTATATTTTAAACTACGGAAATTTTGTAGAATCGTATTTGCAAATCGCTGTATTTCATGGTCATCCGTATCATATAGCACAATTGCAAATTCATCACCACCTAATCGTACGACAAAGCCTTCATTTTTCACAGCCTGATTTAAAAGCCTCCCTGTTTCAATGAGCACCTTATCTCCTTCTGCATGGCCAAACTGATCATTTACTTGTTTAAAATTATCCAAATCAATTAATAATAAGCCAGGGGTATTTTCTTTACGCTTTTTCAACAAGCTTTCCATTTTGCTTATGTATGTTGCACGATTGTACACACCAGTTAATGCATCGTAAGTTGCTAAATTAATTGTTTTCGAAAGTAATTGTATAATTACAAGTAGCAGAATAAATGATGTCAACATTGCAATGACTAACAATAACCAAAATTGCTTTGTATTTTTAGAAAGTGCTGCTAGCTCACTAAGATTTCCATACTTCACATACACAATTCGATTTGTTGATTCTCCTCGTATCGTTTCAGCCTCGTATGGTAAAAAGCGAACCGTCTCTACATATCCATTCTCTAGTTGTTTTTTATATTCAGTCGGCTCCATTGTTTTTTTTGCTTTTTTATAATGCTTTTGGAACAATTCCGATTGATCACTTACAACAATACGAGTTTTTTGCGAATCGTCTAAAAAGACTCCCCCCGCTGTAATCGTTTTCACTTCTAATAAATCACTATATTTCTCTACTAACGAATTGGCGGTTTTTACAAAGTTAAACGTATGAAAAACAGGTACGTCATTTAAATTAACACTAAGTTCAAATAAATACTTTTGATCTGGTGTCCCTAAATAGCCAAACTTCCGAATAGCCCCTGTTGTCGTAGATACATCAATACCATCTGTGTAAAAATCTCCACTTTCTCTTCGCTCGTCCAATAAATTAGAGAAATTTTTACAACATTGCGAGAAACTTAACCCTTTATCTTCGGCAAATGTTGTATAAACAACCGTATTCGTTTGGTCTAATATGTATACATCCATCCCGTGCTTTTTTTTCATCTGCTGCAAATCCCACGTTGCGAAATCAGAGTTTTTCTCATAGTAAGACACTAAAGCATTTAACTCTAACTCCATCTGATCAGAAATATTTTTATCAAAATAAAAATGCGCATTATCTACAGTCTGCATATCATTAAGTATATGATCTTCAATCAATGTTTTATTAGTGGCTTCTTGCGCCTGAATGTCTATCAACAACATTTGCCTATTTACATACGACATGACAGCCACAAGTATTAGTGCAAATATTACAAGTGATAATAATAATTTAAACCGTAGTTTTTTCATTTTAGACTCCTTTCATAAAATCATCTACTGTTCTAAATACCCCCTAACCAGCTTCTTGTGAATTCTTGAATACACAATGCAACCATCAATACACTGATAATTCGAAATAATGAAATTCGCAATGAAAATACATAACATATTTATAATTATTTGGTTATAACAATATCATACAATTATATAGGTTAAAAGGGCGCATAATAAAAAACCTTTTGATAGTGCTTAAAACACTATCAAAAGGTTTTTATTCTCTATTTTGTAACGCTGCTAATTCTTCTGATGTTAGTTCGCGGTATTCACCAAGATCTAAACTTTCATCGAGCTTAAGGCTTCCCATCGATAGTCTTTTTAAGTATGTTACTCGTTTACCGACCGCTTCAAACATACGCTTTACTTGATGGAACTTCCCTTCTTGAATTGTCAGCTCTATTTCTGACTGCTCAGCAG
Source organism: Lysinibacillus sp. NPDC097287 (assembly GCF_044761695.1). Classification (NCBI taxonomy): domain Bacteria; kingdom Bacillati; phylum Bacillota; class Bacilli; order Caryophanales; family Bacillaceae; genus Lysinibacillus; species Lysinibacillus sp. NPDC097287. The sequence goes on along the minus strand of NZ_JBIWCX010000006.1, from coordinate 59,002 downwards.
ATTTTAAAATAACTAACTTACCTGGTTTCGTAACATAGCCATCATCCAATTCTACACCCTGTGCAAATGCTTCACCATCAGCCTCAGTTACAACACCTTCAATTTGTGCATAATACACTTTCGGCACATGCTTTTTCGGTGACAATAAATTATGGGTTAGCGTACCATCATTCGTTAATAATAGTAAGCCTTCTGTATCTTTATCAAGGCGCCCTACAGGAAATGGCTCAAAATGCTGATGTAACGGCTCTAATAAATCTATAACCGTTGCCTCGCGTGCATCCTCTGTAGCAGAAATAACACCTGGAGGTTTGTTCATCATAAAATAAACAAACTCTGTGTAAATTACTCGTTCATCGTAAACCGAAACATCCTGCTTGTCTGGATCCACATGCATCGCTGCATCTTTAACATGAATTCCATCTACAGTAACCGCCTTCTGTTTGAGTAATTGTTTAACTTCTTTCCTTGAGCCATAGCCCATATTCGATAGTAATTTATCTAATCGCATAATGCCTCCTATTTAAAACCAAACTTACTTGTAATTCGTGTTATTCGTTCGCCCAATAGTTTTTGCGCAAGACCTAAACGTAGTGATAAATATCCGTAAACAGCAACGCCCACTGTTGTACAGATCACAGAAAAGACAATCGCCGAGAATTTACTGTCGACAGGTCCCATCACAAACTCTAACAATTTATAAGCAACTACTACATTTAGCGCCATAGTAGCAGTTAAGATAACGATCAACATCACACGACGTACTACCATTTCGGACTTGTAATTGAGTGTTTTCTTTAACACTAACATATTAATAATAATTGTTACACTATAGCCAATTGCCGTTGCTAAAATAGCCCCGTCTGCTTCCATCATGCGAATAAGCGGAATATTGAGCGCCAGCTTCACTAAGATCCCTGATAACAAACTGAACACGATCCACTTTTGGAAATCGATTCCTTGTAAAAGAGCAGCTGTCACTTGGAACAATGCAAACAAAATCGCAACTGGTGCGTAATGCGCTAAAATGGACGCACCCATCTCGCTTTGAGAATACAGTACGAAATATATTTCATTCGCTAATAGCGAGATACCAACAACTGCAGGTAGCGTAATGAAAATTAAAATTTGATATGTTTTATCCATCGCATGACGCAGTGATAAATATTCGCCTTGCGTAAAATATTTTGTAATCGTTGGCACTAATGCCATAGAAAATCCTGTAGCTAACATGACTGGAATGATGACAACCTTATGTGTCGTAAAGTTAATCATTGATAAGTATTTATCTGTTACTGCAGCCTTACCAATTGAATCCATCGCCCCATTAAACGTAAGCATGTCAACTAACTGAAATAACGGATTGGCAATCCCAACAAACACCATTGGAATTGAATACGTAATTACTTCTTTATAAATACTAGAAATCGGTAGCTGTGTAGAAGTTACACTTTGACTACGGAGTAAATTAAATTCTGGTTGGTATTTTTTCCAGTAATAATACAGTACTACTAAACCGCCAATTGCTCCGATGAATGCTGCAAATACGGCAAAGGAAATGGCTGTTTGCGCTGTTCCTTTAAAGACAATTACGACTAAGAACGAGCCACCTAACAGCACCACAATACGAACGATTTGTTCTACTAATTGTGAAATAGCTGTCGGCTCCATTTTTCCATATCCTTGGAAAAAACCTCGCCATAAACTCATAAATGGCACAACAATCAGTGCAAAACTCACCCATCGAATAACAGAGGCTATTTGTTCTACTGTAAATGCTTGCTCATCACTACTAATAACTAGTCCTGCAATTGGTGTCGCAAGCATAAAGAGTGCAATAAACGACAGAAAGCCCGTGATCATCATTATAAGTATGCCGGATTTCATCAGTTTGCGACCAGATTGATAATCGCCAATCGAATTATATTTCGAAACAAACTTTGATACAGCAATAGGCGCTCCTGAGATGGCTACTGCCAGCATGATTGAGTAGGGAATGTATGCATATTGATATAAGGCGATATTTTCTTCACCAACAATTGCATAAAACGGAAAAATATAAATTAAGCCGAGTACCTTCGATAAAAACATTCCCAATGTTAATATCGCAGTACCTTTCATTAAAGAGGACATCGTATCCATCCATTCATTTTTAAAATCATACTTCTTTTAGTGATACACAACGGTCACTTTTACACCTAAAACAAATAAACTAACTGTTATCTTAACATAATCTATAGGAAAACAGACGCATAAATACGCAAAATGTTGCAAAAAGAAGGTGTCTCATAGTATGCGAGACACCTTCTTTTCTGTACTAAAGCAAAGCAATAGCACATAACCAGGCTAAAAAGACACTTCCTGATGGTTCATCACCATACAGTAGGGTTGATTTCCGTTCCAGCTGGGCGCTTTCCTTGGGGCGTCCGATGAGCCGCGCTTCGGGTCAACACGATGTTGGCCACGAAGGCGTTGTCACAGGACGTGACGCTTATAGCCTTCGTTCCCCTATACGCTCGCTCCAGGGTCTCATCTAGGACGCTAATCCCCCAGGAAGCTTTGCTCTGTAGCGAAAGGCGAATGCCGTCAGCTACACTCACCCAGCCTCCACTCCAATCAACAAATATTCTAAAATCAATACGTTATTTAAACAAATGTTATCCCATAATTCTGGTGATAAGCCTTTCTAATTACATATCGACAAAGAATTGTTTATACCAAACAAGGAATACATATACTGTCCAAATATAGCGTCCACGATTTGCTTTACCTACGTAATGCTCATCTAAGTAGCCGACTAATTGATCTGTATCGAAGAACTCCTTCGCAAAATCAGTAGTGAACATTTCTTTAACTAAATTATAGTACTTCTCTTCACGTAACCAGTGACGGATTGGTACTGGGAAACCAAGTTTTGGACGTTTTGCCCATTCCTCTGGTAGTTCTTGATGGGCTGCTTGACGGAGGACATATTTCGTATCAATATCGTTCACACGATACTTAGACGGAATATTTTTTGCAAGCTCCATAACTTCCTTGTCTAAGAAAGGAACACGTAATTCAATAGAGTGTGCCATACTCATTTTGTCAGCTTTTAATAAAATATCACCAGGCATCCAAAGATTTAAATCTAAGTATTGCATTTTAGTCACATCATCATCGCCAGGTACTTCATCGTAAATACGTTTAGTAATTGTTTTGACAGATGGTCCGTTTTTATAGTCTGGTTTTAAAACATTAAGTGCATCATCTTCATCCCAAACGACCGCTTCACCAATGAAACGCTCCTCAACAGTTTGACCGCCTTTTACGAGGAAGTTAGTATATTGGTTTTTCGGTAACGATTCTGCGATACCTCGAAGTGCTTTACGCAGACCAAAAGGCACTTTTTCATACTTTTGCATTCTTCCTGAGTTTTGATACCAAGAATAGCCACCGAAAATTTCATCTGCTCCTTCACCTGAAAGAACAACTGTTACATCTTTCGCTGCTAATTCTGATAAGAAGTATAGCGGCACTGATGATGGGTTTGATTGTGGCTCATCCATATGCCACTGGATTTTAGGTAGCGCTTCAAAGCACTCATCTGCAGAAATGTATTTACGTTCGTTTTGGATGTTTAATGTGTCTGAAAGATCTTTTGCTAAGTTTGTCTCGTTGAACATATCTTCATAGTCCGAGAAACCGACTGAGAATGATTTGTCCGGACGAAGTAACGCTGTAATATAACTTGAGTCGATACCACCCGATAAGAATGAACCAACTTTCACGTCACTAATCTGATGTGCTTCTACAGATTCTTTTACTGTCTCACGAATTTCTTCCACATACTTTTCAATAGGTGCTTCTTTTGCATGGAATTTTTTATCCCAATATTGCACCATCTTTATATCGCCATTTTTGATAATCATATAATGTGCAGGTGGTAACTTGTACACACCTTTGAAGAATGTTTCATCCATTGAAGAATATTGGAATGTTAAATACGGACGTAAAGCGTCTTTATTTAATTCTTTAATGAAAGATGGGTGTGGTAAAAATGATTTAATCTCTGAACCAAAAATGAATGTATTATCAGTTGTATGGCTCGTATAGTAAAGTGGTTTAATACCAAAGCCATCACGAGCGATAAACTGTAAATCATTCTTTTTATCCCAAATACAAAACGCGAACATACCTCGAAGTTGTTTAACGAACTCTACACCATATTCTACATAACCATAAATGATTACTTCACTGTCTGAATGTGTTTTAAACGTATGACCTTTTGCAATTAGGTCTGCGCGTAATTCTTGGAAGTTGAAAATTTCCCCATTAAATACAAGTACGATGTTGCCATCCGCACTGTAAAGAGGTTGGTTTGCAACGTCTGATAAATCAATAATACTTAAACGACGGAAACCTAAAGTTACTGTATCGTCAGTATGAATACCACCGCTGTCTGGACCACGGTGAATAATAGTATTCATCATATTTTCAATTGTTTGATGATGATCAATTACATTTGTTCCGTTAATATAGCCAATAAATCCGCACATCTATTTTTCACCTCATAATTTAGTGCATAACAACTACCATAATAGCACGAATTGCCGTTCATTTCATGCTGTCATTACAGATATGAAATTATAGAACACTTTAGCTCAATTTTCAATGTTAAGTAGTCACCTTAACTATAGGACTTCATGTATAATAGGAAAGATTCATGAAAATGAAAAGAAAGCGAGTTTATATATATGTATGATGTAATTGTTATTGGTGGAGGACCCTCTGGTTTAATGGCTGCTGTAGCCGCAGGGGAACAAAAAAAGAAAGTACTATTACTAGAAAAAGGCACAAAGCTAGGCAAAAAACTAGCAATCTCTGGTGGTGGTCGTTGCAATGTTACAAATAGACTACCTGTAGAAGAAATCGTCAAACATATTCCAGGTAACGGCCGTTTTTTATATAGCCCATTTACGGTTTACAACAATGAAGACATCATTGCCTTTTTTGAAGGACTTGGTGTCGCTTTAAAGGAAGAAGACCACGGACGTATGTTCCCAGTTTCAAATCGTGCTCAGGATGTGGTCGATGCACTTATCCGTCAACTACAACGCCTACATGTAGAGGTGCGTTTAAATACGCCTGTTAGTAAGCTTTTAATGGATGATGACAAAATTCTCGGTGTGCGCCTAGCAGATGGCGTCGAAGTCCGAAGCGAAGCGGTAGTTGTAGCAGTTGGAGGCAAGGCTGTCCCACAAACAGGCTCCACAGGTGATGGCTACCCTTGGGCAGAACGTGCTGGGCATACCATTACTACACTTTTCCCTACTGAGGTACCTGTGTTATCTAAAGAAGATTTCATTCAAAATCGTGAATTACAAGGCTTAGCACTACGTAACGTGGCAGTTTCTGTACTAAATAAAAAAGGAAAAACACTTGTTACACATCAAATGGACATGCTCTTTACACATTTCGGTCTAAGTGGTCCAGCTGTCCTACGCTGTAGCCAATTTGTCGTCAAAGAGCTCATGAAAACTGGCTACGAACCCGTGACAATGCGAATTCAAACGCTAGTTGATTACAACGAAGAAACATGTCTACAATATTTAAACAAGCTCGTGAAAGAAGATCCGAAAAAATCAGTGAAAAACGTCTGGAAGGGTGTTGCACCTGAACGTTGGTTACTGTTCCTATTAGAACGAGCTGGCATTGATGCTCAATTAACAGGGATTGAATTGTCACAAGAAAAAATCCGTAACTTAGCGCGCGAGCTTGTGAACTTTACAATGACTGTCAGCGGCACACAATCACTGGAAAAGGCATTCGTCACAGGCGGCGGAGTTTCGGTCAAAGAAATCGAACCGAAGACAATGGCATCCAAGAAAAAGTCTGGGCTATTTTTCTGCGGAGAGATTTTAGATATTCATGGCTATACTGGTGGCTATAATATTACTTCTGCTCTTGTCACAGGCCGTATCGCAGGAATGAACGCCGCATTATAAAACAATCAAAGCCACCTGGCAACGATTAAATATCGGTTTGCTAGGTGGCTTTATCGTGTTCTATAGTTATCAATAACCAGTAAAACAATAGCTTGGCGTAGATTGTTCGGATATGCTATTACTATTTTTCACTAGATAAATACACTTCCTCAAACGGCTGAATGATTACGAAACCCTCACCTGAAAACGACATTTGAATCGATTCACCACTACCACGTCCGATAAACGTACGGAAGCTAATATCTGTATTAAATTCCGGTGTTAAATTTCCCGACCAAGCTACCGTGGCATGCGGATCAGTATAAACTGTTTCACCTGGTTTCACTAACAACGTTAACGGTTCAAAATGTGTTGTAATCGCTACTTTCCCACTTCCTCGTAGTGTTATATTAAATAAACCACCTGCCATTACCCCTACCATTTTACGCATTAAATGAATATCCCAATCTATGCTCGGCTCAAATGCAAGTAAATCATTGCCGTTTACACAAATGGTCTCATCCTTTAAATCAAAAATTGTAACTTTTTTACCTTGATCAGCTAAATAAAGGCGACCCTTCCCAATCGCTTTCATTAGTTGAGTGCCTTCGCCTGTCAAAGCCTTTTTAAACATTTTAGTAAGCCCATGCTCCAGCACTCGTTCACGTTCAAATTTAATATCTCCTACGTATGAAATCATTGCCCCCATCTTCGACCAAACTTCACCGTCCAAATTAATCTCTAAAACACGCTCAGTTTCTAACTCAAAATATTCGTTCTCGTTATCGTCTTGTTGCGTTTTGTTAACGAATTCACTCAATGCATATTTCACCATTATATGCCCCTCCCCCTTTTAACATTTATATACGTACTTCGCGAAAGAAAAGATTCAATTTTCTAATAATTAAAACACGTTACATTACCACTATGATACCGTTGCAAAATAGCTCTTTTGGTAGCAAAATCCTTTTATTTCCCAAAATGTTGTTGACACCACACAACCACTGTTATATGTTAGGTGAAGAATATTCGTTTGTACTATAACAACGTTGGATATAAAAAAACCGAATAGGGTCATGTGCGAAATGACAACTATCCGGCTAAGTACTTTCAAGTGCGAATTGAAAGTGTTTTTATTGAGCTGTTGTTGAGACGTCTCCAACTTTTTCTACTGAGGCTTGTTGTGCATTCAATGCCATTTGTTTGCGCACATCTGCACGTAAAGTTAAAGAAATAATTAATGAAATAGCAATTAAACCTGTAAATACATAGAATACTGGAATATAACTTCCATAAGAATTTTTGATTGTGCTTACTAAAAGCGGACCAAAAACTCCACCTAATGACCAAGTCGTTAATAGATATCCATGAATCACACCTAGTTGCTTCGTACCAAATAAATCACTTGCGAATGCTGGTAAATTCGAGAAGCCACCACCATAACAACTAACTACTAAGAAAATAAGTGCTTGGAAAATAATAACGTTTGTTGTATGCGGTAACACGATAAATGTTATTAACTGTGCTGTAAAGAAAATAACAAAGACGTTTGAACGACCAATATAATCAGACACAGCTGCCCAAATCAAGCGGCCACCACCATTGAATAACCCCATAATTCCTACCATTGCTGCAGCACCTGCAACTGATAAACCTACGATTTCTTGTGCCATTGGAGATGCCACAGAAATCATCATAATTCCCGCTGTTACATTCACTAAATGCATCGACCATAACATCCAGAAATGTTTTGTCTTTACTGCTTCACGAGCTGTCATAACAGCTAAATCTTTTTTCACTACTTGCTTGCCATTTTCTGATGCTACCTTCATGTTTGCTGGCATATAACCAGGTACTGGAGGTGCAATATATAGAGACCCCAAAATCATTAACGTGAAATAACTTGCCCCTAGAATAAAGTACGTTGTAGAAATACCTACTGCTTCCATCAAATTCGCTGCAACTGGCGCTGTAATCAATGCCCCTGATCCAAATCCTAATACAGCCATACCAGTTGCTAAGCCACGACGGTCTGGGAACCATTTTACTAATGTCGAGACAGGTGCAATATAGCCAATTCCCATACCTAACCCACTAAGTACCCCATATGTAAGCCAGTATAATACAACTGAGTCCATCATAATTGCGACACCCGCACCAGCTTGTCCTGCACCAAACATAACGGCAGCTACCATAGCAGATTTACGTGGACCCATTTTTTCTACCAAGTTACCAAATAGTGCAGCTGCAAAACCCGCAAGCCCCATCATAATGGTAAAGGCGATCGTTACATTCGTTTCACTCCATCCCATCTCTGTGACAATCGGTAGTTTGTATACGCTATATGCATATGCTCCCCCAATTGAAAGATGGATTGCAATTGCTGATAATGCAATTAACCATCTATTTTTATTCATAAATTCTCATTTCTCCCCTCTTTCGCTATATGTGAAGACTTTATGAACTTCCATGTAGAACAATTTACCACTTATAATTATTCAAATGCAAGATGTTTTTCTAAAAATTATTATTTCTCTAAAAAGTAATTTAAATCAAACAATCCATTTCCACATTTATTCCGCTTACAGTCTGTAAGGAAAAAGACGTTTAGCAAACAGTATTTATTACTTTTTTTAGCAAATAATATTTTTCTACTCTATTTATCAAAAAAACATTAACTATTTTAAAATAACTAATTTTGTGTATACTTTCACATATTTTTTACAACTCTCTTCCTATCTTTATGTGTTTTTTCTCATAATCACGAAATTTATCTGCCACTTACAATGAGGAATCCTCGCTTTATTAAACAGAAATATTAAGAATAATAGAGAAATTTTCAACTTTAAAAAGAAAATACCCTCAACATCCATTTTCAAGGGAAACTACCATGCAAAAAACTATATCCTGATAATAGTTTACTTATAAACTTTTTACAAAAACCTTCTTATTTCGTAAATTAACTCCAAAATATTTTTCTGCATCTTTTTATTATTCAAATATATATTTTTTAAAAATATTTATTTTCTTTGTTTGTAAGATACACAGCATTAAACTTAGATACACCAACATCTTCAATCAAATTACCTTATAATAAAATAAAACACAATTGTTATAGTACACAAGTGGAAATAATGTAGTATAGTAAGTTTTGTATTACAACAATCTTTTAGTTTATGTGTATTTGTAATAGAATGAAATTCTTAATTAACTTGACTATGGTAAAATAGGACAAATATACTTATATACCCAAATAAAGTACTTTTTACAGAATTGTTATGCTGGCATCAAAAATACTTTCATAAAAGAGGTGTACATTCTAAAAAAGGTTGCCGCTTTGGTATCCCCTTTTACATACTTATGAAAAATATTTCTTTACGTTTAAAGATGTTTATTTTTTCATTCATTATTGTTATATCGTCTATTGCTACAAGTGGCGCTATTATGATTCATAATCTTGCAGGTGCCTTTGAAAAAGAATTCGGTGCACGCGCTATTGCGATTGCTAGAACTGTCTCGCAGCTTTCGGATATTCAAAATTCTGTGGGTAAACAGGGTGGTTTTGAAATAATCCAACCTATCGCTGAAAGAATTCGATTAGCCACTGATGTCGATTACATCGTTGTGATCGATATGAATCGTATTCGTCACTCACACCCTTCTGAAAGTAAAATCGGTACAGTCTTTGAGGGTGGAGACGAAATAGAAGCTTTTTCGCAGCATGAATACATCTCAAAAGCTCGTGGTGTACTTGGTTACTCAATTCGAGCGTTCGTACCAATCATGAACGAAGCAGGAACGAAGCAGGTTGGTGTCATTACAGTTGGTCTTCTTGCACCAAAATGGTATCAGCTTCTTGATGAATATCAATTTGATATATTAGTGTCGTTATTTTCAGGATTAGCAATAGGTTTGGGAGGCTCAATTTTAGTAGCAACTCACTTAAAACGACAAACGTTCAATTTAGAACCATTTGAAATCGCTCGCCTTGTAGAAGAACGTTCGGGCATTATTCAAGCGATGGATATCGGAATATTGGCAACAGACGAAAAAGGAAATGTAACGTTTATTAACCGATTGGCAAGACAGTATACACATTTCTTTGGACAAACAATATCGAGAAAATCGTTATTTAAAGATACATGGCTTGCGGAGGATACGCTTCAACAATACGAAGCATATCGACCACTTTTGATGTTCGAGCAAATGTATTTAGTACGAACCGTATCTATACGAATTATGGATCAAAATGCCGGCTACCTCATTATGTTGACGAACCGAAAAGAAGCAAATATGCTTGCTGAAGAACTAACTGGCATTAAAATGCTTGTAGATTCGTTGCGTGCACAACAGCATGAATACATGAATCGCCTGCATAGTATCGCCGGGCTAATCCAACTTGAACGTAATGATGACGCCTTAAGTCTTATAATTGATGAAATAACAGATGAGGAAGAAATTATTCAAAGCTTACGTGATAAAATTCACGACTACTCCACTCAAGGCTTAATGCTCGGCAAATATTCACGCGCGAAGGAGCTTGGTGTAGAACTTACGGTCGACGAAGATTCTAACTTAGTCGAATTTATGAGTGGTTTCTCGAGTGGAGATATGGTAACAATAATCGGCAATTTACTCGACAATGCTATGGAGGCCTGTCTAGAAAGTCCACATAAGGATGTTCATTTAACATTAATCGGTGATAGGCATCATTTATTTATTGAAGTACAAGACAGTGGTAAAGGTATTGAAGGAATTCCACAACGAATTTTTGATTATGGCTTTAGTACAAAACAAAAAGAAGGCCGTGGTATTGGCCTCGCACTAATCAAACAAATAGTCGAATCGAACAAAGGAACAATCCAAGTAGAGTCTACTATTAATATTGGGACAACGATTACAATTAAAGCAGGGGTGACTGAAAAACAATGAGTAATCTTTCAGTTTTTATCGTAGAAGATGATCCAATGGTTCTTGAAGTAAACAAAGGTTTTTTAGATAAGATGAATGGTTTTCAGCTAGTAGGTGAGTCTACAAATGGGCGAGAAGCTTATGAAAATATAATAGCCAAGAAACCAAATCTCATTTTACTTGATATGTTTTTACCAGATATGACAGGTATGGAGCTCTTTTTAAAACTTCGTGCTGAGCGTATCCCATCAGATATTATAATGATTACGGCAGCTAGGGATGCACAAACTGTACAAGAAGCACTTCGCCTTGGTGCTATTGATTATCTTATTAAACCATTTCGTTTTGATCGCTTTGAAAAAGCTTTGCAACAGTATAAAGACTCTGCAAAGAAACTTTTAACTACTAATACCTTTAAACAAGAAGATATCGATCAATGGTTGGGAATCCAGTATGAGACAACAGAGCTCCCTAAAGGTCTCAATGACATTACTATGAAACAAATTTTAGATTATTTAATGACAGATCGTGCACCTATTACGTCTGAGCAGCTTGCTCAAAATGTCGGAATGGCTAGAGTAACAGTTCGAAAATATTTAGACTTCTTAGCTACAAAAGGTAGTGTTCATATTAATTTAAAATATGGTACAGTTGGTCGGCCAACAAAATACTACTCTATCAAATAATTATATAAAAAAAGCTTGCAAATCTAGCATTTGCAAGCTTTTTCACTGTTTTAGAACAGTATATAAGAATAGTGAATTGTTATATACCATAAATACCAAAATGTCCATTAATACCATAATATTGTGTATTTCGACATTTAAACTACAATGAGAACAGTCCAGCTGTTAATAACGTTAGGGGTCGTTTAGATTATGTGGCGAAAACATCTTATCCTCAGTTTTGTTAGCGTTCCCATTCTAGCAATAATTCTGTTAATTTTATCTCAAGAAACCGATTACCCTATCGACAATGAACAGTTAAGTCACGAGGAACAAATCGTTATTCGATTTTCGCATGTAGTTGGGGAAAATACGCCAAAAGGAATGGCTGCCCTTAAATTTGCTGAGCTTGTCAAGGAACGAAGTAATGGACATGTTGAAGTTCAAGTATTTCCAAACGGCGTTCTTTATAAAGACGGTGAAGAAATGAATGCACTTTTACGTGGAGACGTTCAAATGATTGCACCTGCGATTTCTAAAATCACACAACTTGTACCTGAATGGTCAGTCATGGATCTACCTTATGCATTTAAAAATGCAGATGAAGTTCATACATATATAGAAAGTAACACCGGTCAAGTTCTGATGAGTAAATTAAATGCGCATAACCTTTTGTCAATGGGCATTTGGGATAGCGGATTTAAGCAATTAAGTAATAGCATTCGACCAATTAAAGAAGTTAAGGATTTAAAAGGATTGCGAATGCGCATTATGCCAAGTGATATTTTAGCAGAACAATTTTCAAGCGTCGGAGCATTTCCAAGACGAATTGATTTTAATACTGTCTTTAATCAATTACAAAAAGGAAATGTTGACGGACAAGAAAATACGTTCACGAATATCACAAGTAAAAACTTACATTCTTTGCAAGATTATCTGACAGTAAGTAACCATGGCTATTTGGGCTACCTACTGCTCATGAATAATGAGTTTTGGAATTCCTTACCGAAAGATATCCAAACACTACTCATCGAAACACTTGCAGAAGTACAAGAATGGCAATGGCAACTGGCTAAAGATTTAAGTGTTGAACGTCTTCAAGAGGTTGAAGCATGTGATTGTATCGATATTAATTACTTAACAGAGCAAGATATTCAAAAATGGGAGACGGCTTTTGACCCTGTTTATGAATTTTACACAGAGCGCTATGGCGAAAAATATATTAAGGCGCTACCGAAAAATCAACCACACCATTAACTTGAGTTTAAAAGGATTACCTTTTTAACTATAAATCAAATTTTTAGGGGGATATATAATGAAGAAATGGCTTTTAATGTCACTTATGGCTGTGCTTGTACTAGCACTTGCTGCTTGTGGTGGCGACAAAGAAGAAGCTGCTCCATCAACTGATGGTGACGGTGGCTATACAAAAGACAAACCGCTTGTAATTAAGTTCTCTCACGTAACATCTATCGATAGTGTTAAAGGGATAGCTGCTGAACAATTCCGTAAATTAGTAGAAGAGAAAACAGAAGGTAAAGTAAAAGTTGAAGTTTACCCTTCATCTCAATTATACGGTGATGCAGATGAAGTTGATGCGTTAGTATCAGGAAACGTTCATATGATTGCTCCATCTGTAACAAAAATGGTAAAAATCGACCCGCGTTGGCAATATGTTGACATGCCTTATCTATTCGAAAACGAAGAGCATGTTCGTAAATTCTTTGAATCTGACGTAGCAAAAACAATTCTTGAATCAGATCAATTAGCAAATAACGATATTAAAGGTTTAGTATTCTGGGGAAATGGCTTCAAACATTTCTCTAACAACAAACACCCACTTGTAAAACCAGAAGACTTTAAAGGTCTTAAGTTCCGTGCACAAGCTGGTAAAGTTCTTGAAGAACAATTCAAAGCTTTAAACGCTGGTTCTGCAACAATTTCATTCGGTGAAACATACGCTGCCCTACAACAAGGTACAGTTGATGGACAAGAAAACACATTCAATAACTTTGATACACAAAAATACCAAGAAGTACAAAAACACTTCTCAGTTTCTGAGCACGGTCGTCTTGACTACGCAATTTTCGTAAACAAACCATTCTGGGATAAGATTCCTGCTGATTTATTAACAGCAGTAGAAGAATCTTTAGACGAAGCGACTACATTAGCATTGGATTTAGCTTCTGAAGAAAATGCAAAATCATTCGAGAACATTAAAAACTCTGGTATTGAAGTAGTCGAATTAACTACTGAACAAAAAGAAGCAATTAAAGCACAACTTGAGCCAGTATACGAAGAATTTGGCGAAGTAATTACTGAAGAATTAATCAACGGCATCCGTGATTTAAAATAAGTTCTTCTAGTTTGAGTGTCGATTCAATCGGCACTCACTCTTTTTTTGAAAATAAGCCGCTCACGCTTATGTGTTGAATGAAATCTTAACATGAATTTTTAAGGAGGCAACAGGATGAAAGCATTATATAAGTTATGGGGCTATTTAGAGGAAATCCTCGCTGGATTTTTCTTTTTAGTCGGTATTGCACTAATCTTTTACGGCGTAATTATGCGCTACGCTTTCAATGATCCGCAAGCTTGGGTAGAAGAACTTGCCCGTTATTCGATCATTTGGGGGACATTCCTTGGTTTTGGATTAGCACTTCGTCATAACCAACATATTCAAGTGGATATTTTATACGATCAATTAAAACCGTCTATGAAACGCGTCTTAGATTTAGTCGCAACTGGCTTAAGTATCACTTTCTGCGCGATTTATACGTATTACGGATTTGTATTAGTAGAGAATCGCTTCTCTTCTGGCATGGTGTCTCTTGATATTGGGATTCCGATGTGGATTGTCTATTTAGTATTACCAATATCAGGTGTACTGTTCCTAGCGCGTTTCCTTGAACGTCTAGTAAATATCCTACGAGGAAAGGATGAAGAATATGCTAATCCTCTTAATTAGTTTCTTTGTTTTACTATTTTTACGAGTACCCGTGGCGATTAGTTTAGCCCTATCAACTATTTTTGTATTGTTCCAAATCGATTTTAATATGAACATGGTTCCACAACGTATTTTCACTGCGCTTGATACTTTCCCGATGATGGCGATTCCAGGCTTCGTACTTGCTGGGGTGTTAATGGCACGTGGTGGTATTTCTAAATACTTAATCGAGGCTTTACGTTCTTGGATTGGTCACCTACCTGGTGGTCTTGCAGTTGTTACCATTTTAGCATGTGCGATTTTCGCAGCGATATCAGGTTCTTCACCTGCAACGGCAGCTGCAATCGGATCAATTATGATTCCAGCGATGATTTCTGCTGGCTATAAAAAACGTTATTCAATGGGTCTTGTAGCAGCTGGTGGTACATTAGGGATTTTAATTCCTCCAAGTGTACCGTTAATTATCTACGGTATTACTTCTGAGCAATCAATCGGTGAATTATTTATGGCTGGCGTTATCCCAGGTCTTGCTTTAACTGGCATCTTAATCGTCGCTGCTATTTTCTATGCAAAGAAAAATGGCTTCAAAGGTGATGCAAAGGCATCTTGGGGTGAACGTGGACGTAAATCTCTAAAAGCTATCTGGGGTGGTTTTTTACCATTCTTGATTTTAGGAACTATTTATTCTGGCGTTGTCACACCTACAGAATCAGCTGTAATTGCAGTATTTTATGGTTTAATCGTATCTGTGTTCATTTACCGTGAATTAAAGTTAAAAGACTTCCGAGAAATTTTAGTAGAGTCTATTAATATTACAGCGATGATTTACTTAATTATCGGCGCAGCTTCACTATTCGGGCTATACTTAACAAATGCTCAAGTTCCACAAACTGTAGGTGCTTGGATTGCTGAAAGCGATATGAATAAATGGATCTTCATGATTATCGTTAATATTCTGTTCTTCTTCATGGGGATGTTCTTAGAAGCAGTATCTATTATTTTAATCACGTTACCAATCTTATTACCGATTCTTGCACACTTCGATATTAACTTAATTCACTTTGCGATTATCATGACGATCAACATGGAGCTTGGTATGATTACTCCTCCTGTAGGTCTGAATCTCTTCGTTGTAAGTGGGATTGCGAAGGAAAAACTCGGAGAAGTTGTAAAAGGTGTAATTCCGTTTATCGTTCTGATGATTGTGTTCTTGGCACTTGTTGTTCTAGTTCCACAATTATCACTTTGGTTACCTGATCTAATGAAGTAGGAACATCCTTATGGACACGTTCAAACAGGGGTATTCCATCAAAGACATACAGTTTTGGGTAATTGTCACGAGCTTAGGTCTTGCATCGGTATTCGTATTTGCGGCGATGTATTCGATGCAACCACTCCTACCCTTCTTTACAGAGCAGTTTCAAATATCTGTATCGTATGCTAGTATGTCGATGTCCATGACAACATTGTCTGTTATTTTCGGGTTAATTGTTTTAGGATTTTTATCAGACCGACACGGACGATTAGTCTTTATCAGATTTTCAATCATCCTGACTGTACTTCCTTTTCTATTCATGCCTTTAACAGATTCATTTTTCATCATTGTTGTTTTGCGATTTATTCAGGGCTTTGCCATTGCTGGTGTTCCCGCAGCGGCACTTGCCTACATTAGTGAAGAAATTGATCACAAATCGATGGGGATCGCGACTTCACTCTATATTTCCTGTAACGCACTTGGTGGAACAATAGGGCGCCTTGTAATGGGCTATGTAACAGAACGGTTTTCTTGGGAGACTGCGTTCTTTGCACTTGCTATATTGGGTATGATCATCTTTGCCATCGTATGGCTACTACTACCAAAATCACGCAACTTTGCAGTGAATGATCGAACAATACAAAAAGATCTACAGGGCTTTTGGTTCCATTTGAAAAACCCAAGCTTGTTGAAGCTATTTGGGCTCGGCATAATTTTACAAGTATCGTTTACAGGTATGTGGTCGTTTATTCCTTATCATCTAACAGAACCACCGTTTTCTCTTTCGTTAAAAATAATTTCATTCATTTTTTTAGCGTATAGCTTAGGCATTGTCGGCTCACCATTCGCTAGTGCACTTGCAGGGAAAATAGGGATTCACATTGTTCGAACATTAGGGGTGTTTTTATTAGTAATCGGGATTCTTTGCACACTAAGCAACTCACTTGTCATCATTGTAGCCGGCTTATGTATTGCTTGTTTAGGGTTCTTTTCTGCACATGCCTTAACATCAACAACCGTCAGTCGAACTGCAACCTATCAAAAGGGTAGCGCTTCTAGTCTGTATCTCGTTTCCTATTATATAGGTGTTGCTTGCGGTAGCACGTTGCTTAGTCCGATTTGGACCTTTTTCCAATGGCCAGGCATCGTCAGTATCGCGGCAATCCTTCCAATAATTTATATACTATTTTTAAATCGTACGTTACGAAAACAAACATGAGAAAAATAGATTTCATTCAACACTATGACCGTTGAGCATATAAAAGAGATGTCCGCTAAAAAGCGAGACATCTCTTTTGAGTTACATCTTCAAAAAGAATAAGAACAAGACAAAAAGAGTAATGCTAGCGATAGCAGAAGCAATCGTTACGTAATGCCTTTTCTCCTCTCGCCCATAATAAAAATCAATCGCAATAGATGAAAGTACTGCCATAATCAGTATGCCTAAGAACCCACCATAATAGAGAAACCATCCCTTGATTATAAAAATAATTATTAATATACCGTACATGATGCTATAAATTGTCGTAACCAGTTGGTGATTTCGAGACATGTATTTCGGTTTCTGTTTAATATTAAAGATTTTTCGCACAACTATTTCTACAAGCCATCTTAATAGAAATAGACTCATGATAAAAATAAACATTAAATTAGAATGTAAGTCGTTACTATTAAAGGAATTGAACAATGCAATAAACTCTGCTGCCACTACATCGTCTACTTTGTAAAACAAATCTGTATTTACATCAATAAAAGCTAGCTGTTCATCGTTGCTTTGCATTTTCAGTTTTGCTATTTGTCCATTTTCAAACTGGAGCCACACATCCCTAAAAGGGCTATATTGCTCATCCTTTTCGCTCAATTCAGCATGTCGTAATACCCGCTCCAACAGCTCAGTTTCATGACCTTGTTGAAATTCCTCTTGATCAAAAACCCACCCTACTCTCCCTGCCTTAAAAGAACCATCTTCCCAATTCCAAGCAACTCCAAATTGCTTCACAGTAGTAGTTTTCGCGGTTTCATTAATAGTTGCCACTTTAGAAGGATTTGTTGTACTCCATGGCCCACTGACTATTAAAAACAATATTATTGCCGTCATCATAGCAAGAACAACCGGATATTTCCATTGTCTTT
Source organism: Lysinibacillus sp. NPDC097287 (assembly GCF_044761695.1). NCBI lineage: Bacteria > Bacillati > Bacillota > Bacilli > Caryophanales > Bacillaceae > Lysinibacillus > Lysinibacillus sp. NPDC097287. The sequence continues at coordinate 41,125 of NZ_JBIWCX010000006.1, read as the reverse complement.
TCTTGTTCGGTAGCTGCTGTGACTTTTGTAAAATGGTTGCCTGTAATTCTTTTGTAAAGAATGAAGGCTCCCCAAGCTCTTTATTTAACTTTTCTTTAAAAGGTGTCATCTACTAGCACCTCCCATTCACTTTGATCGAGCTGCTCTTGCAATAATGTCCTCGCTCTTCGTAATCTCGTTTTCACCGTGTTTTCAGAGCAACCTAAAATCTCTGCAATCTCTCGAACTTTAAGATCCCTATAATAATGCAGGATCAACACTTCTCTATACATAACCGACAACGCGAACAAAGCATCCTTCAATACAGTTCGTTCTTCACCTTCAATAAACTCTTTTTCAACCGTCCTATTACTTGCTCCAATTTGTAATTTCTCAAGTAAAACATGGCGTTTGTTTTTCCAACTACGTAAGTAATCGTGACTTTTATGAACGGTGATTTTTACTAAATACGTTTTCAATGAAGACCTTTGTGCAAATCGTTCTTGTTGCCGATAATACGCCAAAAATACATCTTGCACGATTTCTTCTGCAAGTGCCCAGTCCTTCACATACAAATAGGCGACACGTAAACAATACTCACCATGTTCATCCATAATTGCTGACAAGTGCTCACTCAAACAAACACCCCCATTCACACTATAGTCGGGAAAAATATATGTATGGTTTCATTTTTGCATAAAAAATTGCTAAACGATTCATTTAGTTTCGTTTAGCAATCCGACTTTTACTTTCCCTTTAAATTTAGCACCATACAGTATCGATTCTCACCGACGCCAAATTCATCTGGTCTTGTTTCCTTAATCACAAACCCACAACGCTCATATAAAGCGATAGCTGCCTTATTCTCAACATTGACTGTAAGCGTTACGTTTAAAAATCTGTCCTCACGTAGTAACGCTATTACCTCTTGTAAAAATCGTCTACCAATCCCCTTCCCCTGCCAGTCGGAACGCACATAATAACCAAATACATATGCCGTTTCAGGATTATCATAGCTACGCATGATTTCTGCTACTGCAATCGGCCGTACATCCCCCTCAGCTCTATACCAAACCATCTTGCCGTAGCGAGCAATTGGTACAAGGGTTTGCTCATCGACAGCGCCTATACCCGAAAACGCATCTCGTTCTAGCTCAATCATCATCTTCTGTTCTACTGGCGTTAACTTTTTTGGAACCTCAACATAGTACATACTTTTCCTCCTATAAAAAAACCGGGAAAGCAATGCTCTCCCGGCTAGTCAATTATTATTTTACAACGATGTTTACAAGTTTTCCTGGAATAACAATAACTTTCACAAGTTCCTTGCCAGCCATATGCTCTTGTACTTTTTCGTCAGCTAATGCTACTTTTTCTAATTCTTCCTTAGAAGCATCTTTAGAAACTGTCACTTTTGCACGTACTTTACCTGCTACTTGCACAGCTACCTCTACTTCATCATCTACTAATTTAGATTCGTCGTATGTTGGCCATTCTTGGTAAGAAATTGTTCCTTCATGACCTAGTAGTTGCCATAGCTCTTCTGCAACGTGTGGTGCAAGTGGTGCAAGCATTTTTACAAAGCCTTCTGCGTATGCAGTTGGAATGACGTCTGCTTTGTAGCAATCATTAATGAATACCATCATTTGTGAAATAGCTGTATTGAAGCGAAGACCTTCGTAGTCTTCTGTCACTTTTTTCACAGTTTGGTGATATGTTTTTTCTAATGTTTTATCATTAGAATCTTGGATTTTAGCTGCGATTGTTCCTTCTTCTTCATTGACAAGCAAACGCCAAATACGATCTAAGAAACGACGTGCGCCGTCTAAGCCATTTGTAGACCAAGCTACTGAAGCTTCTAGTGGACCCATGAACATTTCATATAGACGAAGTGTATCAGCACCATGTGAAGCAACGATTTCATCAGGATTTACTACATTACCTTTTGACTTAGACATTTTTTCATTACCTTCACCAAGAATCATCCCTTGGTTGAATAATTTTTGGAATGGCTCTTTCGTGTGAACCACGCCTAGATCATACAATACTTTATGCCAGAAGCGAGCGTATAGTAAGTGAAGTACCGCATGCTCTGCTCCACCAATATAAATATCAACTGGTAACCAGCGTTTTAGTAATTCTGGGTCAGCAATTGCTTCCGTATTCGTTGGATCGATATAGCGTAAGAAGTACCAGCTTGAACCTGCCCATTGTGGCATTGTGTTCGTTTCGCGACGACCTTTCATACCTGTTTTTGGATCAACAACATTTACCCAATCAGTAATGTTCGCAAGTGGTGATTCACCTGTACCAGATGGTCGAATATTATCTGTTTTAGGTAGCATTAATGGTAATTCAGATTCTGGAACTGGCGTGATTGTGCCATCTTCCCAATGAATCATTGGAATTGGCTCGCCCCAGTAACGTTGACGAGAGAATAACCAGTCACGTAAACGATAAGAAATCTTCTTCTCTCCAACACCTTTTTCTTCTAACCATGCGATTGCTTTGGCGATTGCTTCTTCTTTACCAAGTCCATCAAGGAAACCAGAATTGATGTGCTTGCCGTCTCCAGTAAATGCTTCGTTTTCGATGTCTCCACCTTCAAGTACTGCTTTAATTTCTAAGCCGAACTCTTTGGCAAATTCATAGTCACGCTCATCATGTGCAGGTACTGCCATAATCGCACCCGTACCATAAGTAGCAAGTACATAGTCAGCAATCCAGATTGGCATTTTCTCGCCGTTTACAGGGTTAACTGCATAAGCTCCTGTGAAAACGCCTGTTTTTTCTTTCGCTAAATCTGTACGCTCAAGGTCAGATTTAAGTTTTACTTTATCTAAGTACGCTTCAACCGCTTCTTTTTGATCTGCAGTTGTAATTTGAGCTACTAATTTATGTTCTGGCGCAAGTACTGCGTAAGTCGCACCAAATAATGTGTCTGGACGTGTCGTAAATACTGTGAAGTTTTTATCAGTACCTTCAATATCAAATGTTACTTCTGCGCCTTCAGAACGACCAATCCAGTTACGTTGCATATCTTTAATAGACTCTGGCCAGTCAACTTCTTCTAAGTCATCGATTAGACGGTCTGCATAAGCAGTAATTTTAAGCATCCATTGTTTCATCGGACGGCGTTCTACTGGGTGTCCACCACGCTCAGATTTACCATCGATTATTTCTTCGTTGGCAAGTACTGTACCAAGTGCTGGGCACCAGTTTACAGCGACTTCATCTACGTAAGCTAAACCTTTGTTATACAGTTGGATGAAAATCCATTGCGTCCATTTATAATATTCTGGATCTGTCGTATTAATTTCACGATCCCAGTCATAAGAAAAACCTAATTCTTGAATTTGACGCTTGAACGTAGCAATATTTTTCGCAGTGAATTCTGCAGGGTCATTCCCTGTATCCAGTGCGTATTGCTCTGCTGGTAAACCAAATGCATCCCAGCCCATTGGATGAAGAACATTATAGCCTTGCATTCGTTTGAAACGTGAAAGAATATCCGTTGCAGTATAACCTTCTGGGTGTCCTACGTGAAGACCAGCACCTGATGGATATGGGAACATATCTAATGCAAAAAATTTCGGTTTGTCTGTTTCATTTTCAGTTTTGAATGTCTTGTTGTCAGCCCAGACCTGCTGCCATTTTTTTTCGATTTGTTGATGATTGAAACTCAAAATTATTTCCTCCTTTTATATGTGCAGTGTTGCTCACTATTAGAATTGACAAAATATTTAAAAAATAAAAAAACTCGCCCCTTTTTTGTATAAAAGGGACGAGAGAATACGCATCTCCCGCGGTACCACCCAAATTAGTGATCACACTCGGCTCAATTTTCCTTAACGCGGAAATAAAACGGCAAACGTGATTTTACGTTTACTGACTCAGTAGGCGAGTTCAATTTGTTCTCTTACTAGCTTCCACCACCCGCTAGCTCTCTAAAAAGAAAGGCAAATCTACTATTCCTCATCATTGTCATTACATGTATTGCATTTATTCTAATAGATAGTTTCAAAAAGCACAAGTACAAAACGAAATCCGCTATTTACACACTATCTCATTCATTTTTTCTTCCTGCACAGATAACGTCGTACACTCTCTAAAAGCGAAGTGCTTGCAGCCTAAACACTTACTAGTATTTAAACATGTTAATGCAGCATCTATAGCTTCACCTGTTTGGCTATAAAAATTCTCCTCACCAATTTCAGCAACTAAACCACTTTGCTCGAGCATTACTTTTAACTCTGGCTGTACACCTGTAACTAACACTGTGCCACCGCGCTTTTTAAAATTTTGCACGATATTCCTAAAGTAAGATTCCCCTGTCGAATCCATAAAAGGTACTTTCCCCATACGCAAAATTAATACTCTAGGATGATAATGTATTGAATCTAATATTGATTGCTCAAATGTTTGGGCAGCACCAAAAAATAGTGGTCCTTCTATTGTATAAATACTAATTTGCGGGCAATCATGCGTTTGATTGACAATATGAGGTAGTAATTTACCACTTTTTTTCGTATGGTCAGGAAGAACCTTTGTCACAACAAGCATCTCACTCATACGTTTAGCAAAAAGAATGACCGCTAATACGAGCCCTACTTCCACTGCCAATGTTAAGCTTGTAAAAACTGTAAGTAAGAAAGTGACCAGTAAGACCAGTGAATCTCCTGATTTCATTTTTAAAATATGTGCGAAATGCTTTTGCTCACTCATATTCCATGCAACAACCATTAAAACTGGCGCCATACTTGCCAACGGAATATGTGATGCATATGGCGCTAACAATAGCACTGTTATTAATACAAAGACACCATGGATAATACCTGACATAGGTGATGCCGCACCAGTCTTAATATTTGTCGCTGTGCGAGCAATCGCCCCGGTTGCAGGAATTCCGCCAAATAGAGGCGTAATAATATTAGCAATTCCTTGTCCAACAAGCTCTCGATTACTGTTGTGTTTACTGTTTGTCATTCCATCTGCCACAACTGCCGATAACAGGGATTCAATCCCCCCTAGCATTGCAATGACAAATGCTGGTCCAATTAATTGCTGAATACGTTCAAACGTAATTTCAGGTACCGCAAACTGTGGCAATGTATTTGGAATACTGCCATATGCCGTGGCTATTGTCGCTACTTGCCCAGAAAAAAATACGGATGCAACAATCGTAGAAACGACTATCCCTGCTAATGCTCCCGGTACTTTTGGTAGTACTTTTGGCGTTAATAGTATGATTACTAAACTAAGAAGAGCTATTAAAATACTGTAAAAATTAGTAGTACCTATCTGTTTGGCTAACTCTTTAATGTTTGCAATGAAATATTCATGCTGTTCAATATTAGTCAACCCCAAAAAATTCGCAATTTGCCCAGTAAAAATGATGACTGCAATTCCTGCAGTAAAGCCCACTGTTACAGGACGAGGGATAAATTTAATAAGTGAACCTAATTTAAAAATACCCATCAAACATAATAGAATACCCGCCATGAACCCTGCGATAAGCAGATCTTCATAGCCATAGGTCAATACAATACCCAATAGGACGGGGACAAATGCACCTGTTGGTCCACCTATTTGATATTTGGAACCACCGAGTAACGAAATAAGGATACCGGCAATACATGCGGTATAAATGCCATACTCCGGTTTAACGCCTGAAGCAATCGCAAATGACATGGCAAGCGGAATCGCCACAATGCCCACGATGGTCCCAGACAATAAATCCTTTTTAAAATGTCCAACTGAATACCCTTCATAACGGCCCGTAAACAGTGACTTCATAATAATTCTTCCTTTCGAAATTAAATTTTCCACCGGATCTAGTACAACTAAAGCATTTTTCAACCAGATTTTGAGATACTTTCTAAGGAGGGTATTAATTATTTATTTGCAACATCATACAAATTTCTCTTAATAGGTGCGATTATCATGAAATCCCATCATTACTTTCACTAACAGCCATTTCTTCTAATCTTGAAATAGTATTAATTAAATGATTGTTAAAAATCTTACGGGCCACATCAAGCAATTCTACAATCATCGGGTCTCGCAAAGAATAGTAAACTCTCTTCCCATCTTTCGTCCCATACACAATATTTTTGGCGCGTAATATACTCAATTGTTGTGAAACAGCAGAACCCTCTATCTCTAGACAGCTTTGAATTTCATTTACACTTTTCTCGCCATCTACTAACAATTCAAGGATTCTTATTCGTAATGGATGTGCTAATGCTTTAAAAAAATCTGCCTTGAAATGTTGCAATCCTTCTTCCATATAAATCCCCCATTTCTACCGTGGCCACTTAAAAAATGTTTTCCCAATAAATTCTCTAATAAAAATATGACCTAAAGGATTTTGCGCTCTAGCATTCACTTTCCGCAGGCACAGCGTAAGCCGCAACCCTCGCTACGCGCGGTTTGTTGCGTCTTACATCTCGTGCTATTCCTGCTGGAGTCTCACGCCGCTGTCGCTTTGCTTTCGCGCGGAAGACATTCGCTGCCGCGCAAAATCCTTGCATAGTAAAATAATGCCATGCGGAAAATTACTATAAAATAATTTTAGTTTAGAGTTTTTCAGTGCCCTCTTTCTACCGTGCCGTTAACTACTCTAACTTTCGTGCAGAAAAAAATGCGTTACCCACTAAATATAGTTAAAGCAACACAATTGTGTACGATTTATAAAAATAAAGCCTCTTATATTCAAATATCTGAATATGTATGATTGTAAGTCGAAAACAAGGCGATTTCAAGAGAAAATTTCAAAAAACGAACAAAAAAGCTGCTTTAACAACTTTTTTGTTCGTTTTATACACGTTTTCTATTCTACAACCTTCTATCTATTAATCTGGTACCACATTTGTCTTTTCTCTATTAATAAGAGGGCGATCATATACAAGGCATGGAATAATCGCGATAACTACAATGACTACTAAAATCGACATGAGCGCCATCATTCCAAATTGATCAACCATAATACCACCAAATAATGGTCCAATCATCCGGCCACCTGTTGCTGCACTATTTATAATGCCTTGATAGAAGCCTTGACGACCTTTTGGTGCAAGCTGATTTGCAATCGTCGGTAATACTGGTGTATAGAACATTTCACCAAACGTTAAGACGACCATCGCAGCTGCAAACATTTTAAAATCACCTGCAAATGCGACAATACCAAATGAAATTGCGATTAATACAACACCGAATACTAACTGACGTTTTAAATTATTTTCCCAACGCTTCACGAGTGGGGCAATTAATGGCTGCGCCAGTACGATGAGTAATCCATTGATTGTCCAAAGTAAACTATATTGCTTTAAACTTAAGCCCAAGTCCAGTGTGTAAGAAGAAATTGTCGCACTCCATTGCGAATATGCTAACCAACATAGAACTGATGATGAACTAATTATCAATAGTGCATAAAACGGTGCTTTATTTGTGATTCGTTTACTTTCACCGATTACGTTTTTCGGTGCAACACTGCCTGTCTCGAGGCGTTTAAACGTTAATAGTGCAATAAATAAGAACAACACATACATCCATAAATTAACCTTAAATACATTATCAAAGCCATTATCAGCGATAATCCCCGCTAATGCAGGACCAACAGCAACGCCTAAATTTTGCGCTAAATAAATGGCATTAAACGCCTTACGACCACCTTCAGGCCAAGCCGTACCTACTAGTGCAAACATACTTGGATAAACAATCCCCCCACTAAAACCGAGCAATGTTAAAAACCATACATAATGCGGCCATTCATGCCACATCGTGAGCCCCACTAAAGTTAATACAGTAAGTACAATACCTAGTATTATCGCTTTATAGCCACCGATTTTATCGAATAAATAACCACCAAGTAAGTTTCCTAAAACGCCCGCTGCTGAATTTAGCATTAAAACAAAACCCGCCATTGCAAGAGTCTTTCCTAAATAATCATGCATATAAATCGCATTCAATGGCCATAAAAAAGAATTACCCGTCGCATTCACGAGCATCCCGATAACTAAAAACCACACAATTTTCGGCATTTCCAGTCCCCCATTATTTCGACACTCTAAATAGATAGTTTATTCTGAATTCCGAAAATTGACAAGAAAATAATTTTATCATTTCTTCATAGTAACTCGATATGAGCAAAATAATGCCCTAAAAATACCCAATCTATTTTAAGAGGTATTCATCTTCATGAATGGGTGATTTCCGTTCCGGCTGTGCGCTTTCCGGGGGGGGCGTCCGATGAGCCGCTTCACTCAGCAAGCCTCGCTCCAGGGTCTCATCTAGGACGCTAATCCCCCAGGAGTCACCCAGACTACTACGGGAAAGCGAGTGCTGGAGCGGAAAGCAACTACCACTTTATTAGATGGAAGTAAATGCTTACTTATTTACTCATTATGAGTAGTAATTATTATCCCATGACGTAACGCACTACGCATGATAAAATATAACGTTAGAGGAGTGAAACATATGACAGAAACAAACTTTCCTTTTCCTTCTGAAGGGAAAAGATATTATACATGGAATCGCTATTTACGCGATCAGTTCGGCCATAAAGTATTTAAAGTAGCACTTGATGCAGGCTTTGACTGCCCGAATCGTGACGGCACAGTAGCCTTCGGAGGCTGTACGTTTTGTAGCGCTGCTGGTTCAGGTGATTTCGCAGGGAATAAAGTTGACCCTATCGACGTCCAATTTGCTGAAATCCGTGATAAAATGCATCAAAAATGGAAAGACGGCAAGTATATGGCGTACTTCCAAGCCTATACCAATACGCACGCCCCACTTCCTGTCCTTAAAGAAAAATTTGAAGCAGCTCTTGCACAAGAAGGCGTGGTCGGTTTATCGATTGCCACGCGCCCCGACTGCCTACCTGATGATGTGGTGGAATATTTAGCAGAGTTAAATGAGCGCACATATTTATGGGTTGAGCTTGGTTTACAAACTGTACACGAAAAAACAGCTAACTTAATAAACCGCGCACATGACTATGCAACATATGTAGAAGGTGTGGAAAAACTGCGTAAACACGGGATTCGTGTATGTTCGCATATTATTAATGGACTTCCACTTGAAGACTATGACATGATGATGGAAACAGCTCGTGAAGTAGCAAAGCTAGATGTACAAGGCATTAAAATTCACTTACTTCACCTATTAAAAGGTACTCCTATGGTGAAGCAATATGAAAAGGGTATGCTTGAATTTTTAGACCAAGATGTCTATACAAAGTTAGTAGCAGACCAATTAGAAATTTTACCACCAGAAATGGTCATTCACCGTATTACTGGCGACGGGCCAATTGACTTAATGATTGGGCCAATGTGGAGTGTCAACAAGTGGGAAGTATTAAATGGCATTGATGCAGAGCTTGAAAAACGAGGAAGCTGGCAAGGGAAACTTTATAATGCTGAGGTACCAAAATGAAGTTACAACGAGTTTTGCAATATGCGCAGCAGCTTTTGAAAGATTCCATAGAAGAAGGCGATACTGTCGTTGATGCAACTGCTGGAAACGGTCATGATACGTTGTTTCTAGCACAGCTTGTTGGGGATGATGGACAAGTATACGCATTTGACGTGCAAAAGACCGCCGTCGATGCAACATTACATCGCTTACTGGATAATGCTTTAGAGCACCGTGCGCTTGTCCTCCATACTGGGCATGAACAAGTCGCTAAACATGTAAAAAAGCCAGTAGCTGCTGCTATTTTTAATCTTGGCTATTTACCTGGTAGTGATCACGATATTATTACAAAGCCAAACACAACAATTCAAGCAATTCAATCATTGCTCGACCTATTAAAAGTAGGCGGCATCATTGTACTCGTCATTTATCATGGACATGAAGGTGGAAAAGAAGAACGGGATGCAGTCATTGACTATGTCTCTACATTGCCTCAAAAATTTGTTCATGTTTTGCGATATGAATTTTTAAATCAGCAAAATGACCCCCCCTTTATCATTGCATTAGAGAAAGTAAAAGCTTTCCCTACTAATTAGAAGACAGAAAAAGAGGCTATCCAATAAACCCTTTAAGCAAAACAACGGGCTTTCTATATGGTAAAAATCCACTTCGCTTTCCGCGGGCACAGCGTAAGTCGCAACCCTCGCTACGCGCGGTTTGTTGCGTCTTACGTCTTGTGCTGTTCCCGCAGGAGTCTACGTGGATTTTTACCTGTATAACAAAAGTACTCTCAACACACTATTTCACTTTTAGGACAACCCCCTCAGTCTGTAGGCAAACATAATGTTGTTTGCATAACGGTGTTTAGTTGTAAAACCGGCAAGCTCCGCCACTTCGCTTTTCGTGATCTCGACTGTCACGCTTTCCCACAGAAGTCCACGTGACGGGGCTTGCCTTGCATAAAAATGAGCTACCCTATAGGCTTAAGAGTACTTTATAACAGATGTAAAAGAATATTATTTTTGTTTCAACTTGTCGACTCGCCCATTATATAGGGATAGCGTGAATTAAATCGTTCTTAAAGATATTGCAAAAAAGATGGTGCTTCTACTTTTACTAACTCGTATAGAAAAAATCTAGTTGATTGGAGTGGAAGGCGGCGACTCCTAGGGGATCAGCGAGCAACTTGAGACCCTGCAGGAGCAGTGTGTTTTGCGACGAAGCGGCTCAAGGCTCTCCCCCTGGAAAGCGCCCGCCTGTAACGGAGATCGACGGGTTCCTTGTACACTCTCATAATCGTTCACAAAGAATTTATTGAAGTAATTGTTTGCAAAAATATGAAAAGAGACTATGAATTATATCATAGCCTCTTTTTATATTATTTATTTTTACGTTTTTCATTGTAGTCAACCCAGAAGTCTGCACCTTTAATACCTAGTTTACGAGGATCGAAGACAGGGTCTTTTCCTTCTTTTTTCTGTTTATCGTAATCTTTTAATGCGACAATTGCTGGTTTCATAATAATTAAGATTGCAAGTACATTAATCCATACCATTAATCCTAAACCTACATCCCCCATTGCCCAAGCAAGATCGGACGTTCTTACTGTACCGTAGAAGGCTGCACATAAAATTGCAATCTTCGCTAACCAAATGAATATCTTCTCCTTTTGCCCCTTGAATAGATATGCTACATTCGTTTCAGCGATATAGTAATAAGCCATAATTGTCGTAAATGCAAAGAAGAATAATGCTATTGCTACGAATGGTGCACCAAAGCCTGGCAATGCAGACTCAACTGCATACTGTGTATATGCTGCACCCTCTTTAATGCTTTTCGCAAACGTCATTTGCTCTTCGCCTGTTAAGCCACCTTGATTGAATTCACCTACATGAATAAATGGTTCAGTCCCTTCAGCCGCCTTCTCAACCTGAACGTTATACATGCCTGTGAACAAAATCATAAATGCTGTCGCTGAACAAATCAGTAATGTATCAATGTATACAGAAGCCGCTTGCACAAGACCTTGTTTCGCAGGGTGTGAAACTTCTGCTGCTGCAGCAGGGTGCGCACCAGTTCCTTGACCTGCTTCATTAGAGTAAATACCACGCTTAACACCCCAAGCAATTGCTGAACCGATAATACCGCCAAAAATTTCTTGTGCGCCAAATGCACTTGTGAAAATCAACGCAATTACATTAGGTACTTCTGAAATATTCATCACGATAATGATAATTGCCATGATCACATATGCTAACGCCATGAAAGGTACGATAAATTGGGCAGCATTTGCAATCGATTTAACACCACCAATAATAATTCCACCAAGTAATACTACGATAATCAAGCCTGTAATCCATGTTTCAATACCAAAAGCGTTTTCAACTGCTCCTGCAATGGCATTCGCTTGAACACCCGGCATTAAAATAAGCATAGCGATTAACGCTGCAATTGCAAAAATAATTGCAAACCATTTTTGCCCCATCCCTTTTTCAATGTAAAAGGCAGGACCACCACGGTATTCTGTTTCCTTTTCTTCTTTATAAATCTGAGCTAATGTCGATTCAACATAAGCAGTTGCTGCACCAATGAAGGCAATTGCCCACATCCAAAATACTGCACCAGGTCCACCCATACCGATAGCAGTAGCAGTACCAGCGATGTTACCAGTACCTACGCGGCCTGAAAGTGCGATGGATAGAGCTTGGAAAGAAGAAATCCCTTTTTCAGACTTCTCCCCCCTAAACATTAATACAAACATGTCTTTAATGTGTCTCACTTGGACAAACCGTGTAATAATAGTGAAAAATAATCCAACTAATAAAATGCCATAAATAAACCACGGTCCCCATAAAATATCATTAAGCGTCCCTACGAGTGTCTCCATTTTATCCCTCCCCATTCTTTAATTTCCTATTTAAGACATTATAGTATTACACTTTTCAGAAAATTACAATATTTTTTCTAGATCAATACTATCTTGAAAAATTATTGCTAAATAGGGAGAAATATAGGTTATTTTACAATATATCCTACTGAGCGAAGTACGTTATTCATAAAGTCCCTCATATAGATAAAAATCTCTTCACGCTCTACCTCGTGAAACAGATTATGATAACATTTTGGCCATTCTTTATATTGAATTTCAGTTAAATCCTGCTGAAAGAGCCAGTGACGAGCCATTCTTATATCTGTAATAGAATCTCTTTCCCCGGTCATCACAAGCATAGGCTTATTTGGGAATTCACCTTTTGGCAAAGCTATTAAATCTTTTTTTAGCATTTGTAGGTCACGATACCATTTTACTGAAACAACTGTCATAAAGGGGAAATCATCTTTCATCTCCTCTATGCCTTCCACACTGCGTGTTAATTTACCAAATCCAATTTCATGGGTCATCTTTACGTTCGCAGTTAGTGCACTTAAAGTCGTTAAAGCGTTCGATAATTTACCTGGCTGTAATTTCAATTGCAACCATGGAGAACTTAAAATAATTCCTGCACACTCATACTTTCTCTTATGCATCATACGTAGTGCTAGTGTTGCACCTAGTCCATGCCCAATTAAAAAAACAGGTAACTCATATGAAAAAGCATTTTCTATAAGCTGTCTTGTATATTTATAATATTCTTTAAAATCCTCATCATGGGCACGTGAAAACTGCGCTTTTGTCCCATGATTCGGTAAATCCCCCATTACTACGTGGAAGCCTTCCATTCTAAGTTTTTCTATAAGCCACGCATACCAGCGGTGATTCTCATACGCACCATGAAGAACGGCAATTACAGCCTTGGCTTGTCCATCAGCTTCCCATTTCCACATTTAACATACTCCTCCTGAAACTTAGTTACACAATTATTATAACGAATATCATGATTTTTTAACATTATTCGACGATTTATCTAAACAATCGTCGAATAATATTAAATACTACTGATGTTTGTAGATCTACATGTTGTAGGATTTTTAGCCATCTTCGCATAGTTGTAGCAAGCTTTGGCTACTATTTTTATTGTAAACGAATATATCGAACAAGTATGATACAAAATCTGGATGAAGTATTTTTCTTATTTAAGTGATGCTTCTAGTATAATTACTAAATGGCGTAATTGATTTTCACCTTTCTAATAACTTGCGTATTTGATACGATAATATCACATCACGTAAAAGAAAAGAGGCGGTTAATTTGATCTATCCTTTTAAAGATAAAACCCCAGACATTGATCCATCTGTCTTTATTGCAGACTATGCTACTATTACAGGCGACGTCAAAATTGGGGCTGAATCAACAATTTGGTTTAATACGGTTATTCGAGGGGATGTATCTCCTACAATTATCGGTAAACGAGTAAGTATTCAAGACCTTTGTTGCTTACATCAAAGTCCTAAATTTCCACTAATAATTGAGGATGAAGTAACAGTTGGTCATCAAGTGACACTACATAGTTGTACAATTCGGAAAAATGCTTTGATCGGCATGGGCTCTATTATTTTAGACGGGGCTGAAATTGGCGAAGGTGCCTTTATCGGTGCGGGTAGTCTAGTACCACCGGGTAAAGTAATTCCTCCTAATAGCTTAGCTCTAGGACGCCCAGCCAAAGTCGTTCGTGAATTAAATGCAGAAGATAAAGAAGATATGGAACGCATTGTTCGTGAATATGCTGAAAAAGGACAATACTATAAATCACTGCAAGAATAAGGGAAAAGGGGAACTAAGATAATTTCTTAGTTCCCCTTTAATCATTATAGACCAGCTTTAGCTCTTAATACGTCAGCTTTATCTGTCTTTTCCCATGGTACATCTAAGTCAATACGACCGAAGTGACCATATGCTGCTGTTTGTTTGTAAATTGGGCGACGTAGGTCAAGCATTTTAATAATACCTGCCGGACGTAAGTCGAAGTATTCGCGGATCCATTCCACGATTTGGCTTTCTTTTACTTTACCTGTACCGAACGTATCAACAGCGATTGATACAGGTTGTGCTACACCAATTGCATAAGCAAGTTGTACTTCTGCACGATCTGCAAGTCCAGCTGCCACGATATTTTTCGCCACGTAACGTGCTGCATACGCTGCAGAACGGTCAACTTTTGTTGCATCCTTACCAGAGAATGCACCACCACCATGACGCGCATAACCACCATAAGTATCAACGATGATTTTACGGCCAGTAAGACCTGCATCACCTTTAGGTCCTCCGATTACAAAGCGTCCTGTTGGATTAATGAAGTATTTTGTATTTACATCTAATAATTCACTTGGTACAACAGGTCCAATCACAACTGCTTTCAAATCAGCTTGAATTTGTTCAAGTGTCACTTCTTCATCATGTTGTGTTGAAATAACAATCGTATCCACACGTACTGGACGGTTATTTTCATCGTATTCAATCGTTACTTGTGTTTTACCATCTGGACGTAAGTATGCTAGTTCGCCTGATTTACGTACTTCGGTAAGACGACGAGCTAATTTATGTGCTAAGCTGATTGGTAAAGGCATAAGTTCAGGCGTTTCGTTACATGCGTAACCAAACATTAGACCTTGGTCTCCTGCGCCAATCGCTTCGATATCCTCTTCTGTCATAGTTCCTTCGCGTGCTTCTAATGCTTGGTCAACACCTTGTGCAATGTCTGCAGATTGCTCACCGATTGCAACTAATACAGCTAGGTTTTCAGCATCAAAACCGTACTTCCCACGCGTGTAACCAATCTCTGCTACAGTATCGCGTACGATTCCTTTAATATCTACATAAGTAGAAGTAGTAATTTCTCCTGCTACCAATACTAGGCCCGTTGTTACAGTAGTTTCACACGCTACACGTGCATTTGGATCTTCTGCTAATATGGCATCTAAAATTGCATCCGAAATTTGGTCACAAATTTTATCTGGATGTCCTTCTGTCACACTCTCTGATGTAAACAGTCGACGGTTTGTCATTTGGTTTCCTCCTATTACTCTTGCGAATAGTGCTCGCGAAATTAATACGGTACTCATTACCCATGTCAAGTTCGCTCCAAAGGGAATGAACTTCAAGCCGTTGTTGCTGTCGTTTCACTTTCGCACAAAAAGACACGTTGTTGCTGTCGTTTCACTTTCGCACAAAAAGGCAGCTGCTGCTTAAACACGAGGATTTCGAAAGGCTTATCCCTACTTATAATAAGGAAGAAAATAAATATCGCTACTACGGTAGTTATTTTTACAAATAAAAAAATCCTCTACCCACGCTTATACATGAGGAAAGGATTTGTAATTTCGTAACCTTTCACTCTTATCGTTCAAGGGAAATTCCCCTGCATCAGGTTGGCACCAACGCATAACGTGAAATAAGTTATGCAGGTTGCCGGGTTTCATAGGGCCTGACCCTCCACCAGCTCGGGATAAGAGTATCCGTTCAATTCCACATAATACGCAAATCAGTTGCCTATGTCAAATATTTTATGACGTTTTCGCAAATTGTAATAAATTCTCATAAATATTTTTTTGAATTAGTATAGATTATTTAGTCAATTGTGTTATACTATTTTTGAAATTAAGAAAATCTCCCTGACTCAGGGAATACTATAAAAAAGGATGGTATTTAATCGATGAATTCAGTAGAAATTGCAAACGAACTGAAGGAATTATTAAGCGGCGAGAACATTAAAGTTCAACTTTCAGTACCACAATTAGTAGAAAAAGCTACATCTCGTGGTGAAGCATTGTTAACAGTAGATGGCGCAGTTAGCGCAGAAACTGGTAAATACACTGGTCGTTCACCTAAAGATAAATATACGGTAGAAGAAGCAGGCTCAAAAGATCAAATTGATTGGGGCAATGTAAACCAACCAATTTCATCTGAAGTATTTGATAACTTATATGTAAAAGTAGTGAACTACTTAAAAGAAAAAGATGAACTTTTCGTTTTCAAAGGCTTTGCTGGCGCTGATAAAGATTCACAATTAAGCATCCAAGTGATCAACGAATACGCTTGGCACAACCTTTTTGTTCATCAATTATTTATCCGTCCAACAGAAGAAGAATTAGCATCTCACGTTGCAGACTTCACAATCGTTTCAGCTCCTAACTTCAAAGCAGACCCTGCTGTTGATGGTACAGCTTCTGAAACATTCATCATCGTGTCTCTTGAAAAGAAAGTCATCTTAATTGGTGGTACTGAGTATGCTGGCGAAATGAAAAAATCAATTTTCGGTATCATGAACTACTTATTACCACAACAAGGTATCCTTTCAATGCACTGTTCAGCAAACGTTGGTGAAGCTGGCGATGTAGCACTATTCTTCGGACTATCTGGTACTGGTAAAACTACGTTATCAGCTGATGCTGATCGCAAATTAATCGGTGACGACGAGCATGGTTGGTCTGATAATGGCGTATTCAATATCGAAGGTGGTTGCTACGCAAAAACTATCAATCTTTCTGAAGAAAAAGAGCCTGAAATTTACCACGCAATCCGTTTCGGTTCTGTATTAGAAAACGTTGTGGTTGATCCAGAATCTCGCGTATGTGACTACGATGACGGTTCATTAACTGAAAACACGCGTGTTGCTTATCCAATCGATTACATCGAAAACATCGTAACACCATCTGTTGCAGGTCACCCAAAAACAATCGTCTTCTTAACAGCCGATGCTTATGGGGTATTACCTCCAATCAGTAAATTAACAAAAGAGCAAGCAATGTACCACTTCCTAAGTGGCTTCACTTCAAAACTTGCTGGTACTGAACGTGGCGTTACAGAGCCTGAACCAGTATTCTCTACATGCTTCGGTTCTCCGTTCCTACCACTTCCAGCAACAGTTTATGCTGAAATGTTAGGTAACAAAATCGACGAGCATGGCGCACAAGTATTCCTAGTTAACACTGGTTGGACTGGCGGCGAATACGGCGTAGGTTCACGTATGAAGCTTTCTTATACTCGTACAATGGTACGTGCTGCAATCGACGGTAAATTAAACAACGTTGAAACAATCCAAGACGCGGTATTCGGATTACACATCCCAACAGCTGTTGAAGGTGTTCCAACTGAAGTACTTAACCCTCGCGATGCATGGGCTGATAAAGCAGCTTATGATGTAAAAGCAGCTGAACTTGCTAATCTTTTCAATGATAACTTCAAGAAATTCTCAAACGTTTCTGAAGCAATTACAAAACTTGGCGGTCCTTTAAAATAAGACACATTCAAAGAGGAGACGAATAACATCGTCTCCTCTTTTTTTTACGATCTATAAGGATTTCACAATATCATAAATAACCTGATTCAACTCTGGTTGATGGACGCCAACCATCGTATAATGATTACTTGGTGTTACAAATGTTTCAATATTTTTTGTATAGTCCTTTGTGTCCTCAAAAAATGGGGCCGCAAACAAAGCAGGGAGAGGGCCGATCATACCAGTTGCTATCACTAACAGTACTGGACACTTCACTTTTCCTGCAATTGCCTTTGGATTATAGTCTGCAAAGCCTTGTAAATCTTCATTTATATTTCGAGCATTCATTTTGCTTTTCCATATTCCATCAGTCTCTACTACCTCGTACAATACTGCCTGTTCAATTTCTTCAGACCAAGTAATGCCTAACATCGTATAAAGTAGCCGCATCTCTTGTAAGTACTGCTCTTTTGTCTCATACGTTTTTTGTAATCGACTTAGTGATGGCTGTAGCATCATACTAAGTATAGGGTCAACTTTACAAGCACCATCTAAATAAACCGCCCCTTTTACATGCGGATGCTCACTAGCAATAATCGATGTGATAAATGCCCCCATCGAATGTCCGATAAGTATCGGTTCGTCTATTGCTAGTTTTTCTAGTAACAGTTGGATATCTTTTGCATGTTGTGGTACAGAACTCTTTTCTGCCGGGTCACTTTCCCCTCGCCCTGCCAAATCCACTGTCACCGTTTTAAAGTCTTCTTTCAACAGTTGGACTAAATGATAAAAATTATGCTGATGTCCCGTTAAGCCATGCAAAAATACAATCATGTTCTCACCTTGTCCATCAATTGTTACCGCTAAATTCCTTCCTCCTACGTCTACAAGCAATTTCTCCATTGCTCCACCCCTTTTGTGAAAGAAAATTCTAACAATTAAATGATAGCATGAGAGAAAATCAATCACAATTGCTTCAAAAATAACCTTATTACATAATCTGTTTTTCTTTTGCTTCTTTTAGCCACACAGGAAACTCCTCAAGTAATTGCTCATATAACTGTTCATCACTGACAGCTTCCATACTATCTAGATGAAAGAAATTAGCATTATCGACTACGCGTCCCTCCATTGTATCTAACTTACGTAAAACATCGAAGTTCGAATCTCCAATTCCTATAAATTGCCAAAACAAAGGTTTATTCGATGATTTAATAATAGAGCGCTTAATGCTAGCCTTACATCCCCCATCATTAATGAAAACAATAAATACAGGATCCTGACTAGGCTCTTCATATACATATTTTTTTATAACATCTGCCATAACTTGTGGCTCATCATTACGTCCAAATTTATGCACACTCGCATTATTTATGATTTCACGATCCACATAGCCAATAAAATCTTTTTCAGTTACCGCAGGCAGTCTTGAAAATTCATTATCATATACCCACACGTCTAGTGCCCCATCATCATCAAACTGACTGGCTACAGCGAGCATTCGTTCAACGGCCTCCTGTACTACACCCTCACTATAAAGCTTACGCATTGAACCTGAAATATCTAGTACAATCCCAACACGTGCGACAACACCCTTTAATTTCTTCTTCTCTAATACAATCTTAGCGGCTTGCTTCTTCAAATTAATAGAATTCATCTCACAACACCCCTGATAGTTAATAGATTACAAATAAATTATACAATATAATACAATTAAACAAAAATAAGGTTATGACCCATAAATTGTGGGTGATTTCCGATGGGCGTCCAGCCCCCACCCCAATCAAGGCGTTGGTTAAGATTAAATTTTGATTATACATTACTCTAAATCCTTGATTTTACGGCATATAAAAAGCTATCGTTTCGAATAAAGATTGATCAAAACGATAGCTTTCTTTTATTTTTTAGAACTGTGTTTTTATAAAAAAGATTGATTTTTTTAAATATTCCCACTCCACTAAAGCACTCCGTTAGCTTAAGTACACTATTTCACAAATTCTAGATTTCCTTTCAGTTATTACAGGAATGCTGCTCTTAGCGAAATAACAAAAGAACTCTTATAATTAAGAAAACCCCATAAAAGACACTGACTAAACTGCCACTGTAGCAGTTTACAGAAAGTCCGCTAAATATTTATTTTTGTAATAATTAATGAGTAAATAAAGGACTATACACAAAAATAAACGCTGTTTCCAAGGGGCAACTAATAGTTTACATCCCTGCAACGATACGGTTCTTTAATTTTTTAGTGTAAGTAAATATACTGTGGATAGGAGTTGATCATATGTATTTTTCTTCAAAAATAAAAGAAGAACGTCAAAAGCATAATATGTCACAACAACAGCTTGGAGAAAAACTTAATATTAGTAGACAATCTATTTCCAAATGGGAACGTGGAGAAAGTTACCCTAGTATTGAATTGTTAATTAAGTTAAGTGACATATTTGATATTACTCTTGATGAATTAGTAAAGGAGGATAATTCTTTGAAAGAGCAACTCATAAAAGATAGCCAAAAATTAGTCTATCCAAGGTGGAAATTATTTTTTGATATTCTTCTAATAATTGGATTTTTAATCATACTAGCTAAGATATTCATTGTAATAGGTAATAAGTTATTTGATTTAAATATTGTGTTCTTACAGGATTCTCTGTTATTTCAAATTGGACCTTTTTTTATGACTATCATTGGAGCAATTGGCAGCGAATCTCTAGCCAAAAAATACAAATAATCATTTTGGATTTAGAGTTATACACTAATTATTTAGGAAAGTCCCTTCAAACTATCTGAAGGGACTTTTTTCAGTATGTATCTTCTTCAACAAAACTGCTTCGTTAGTTTAAGTACATTTCTTCACAATCTTTATAGCGATATCCACATAAATATCCAATTAAAATCATCTCACCTCTAAGAAATCTACAGAGATGAGATGATTTTAATCAAACTTTATTATAAATAATCAATCTTTTTTACAAAGCTACACAAGGAACATTCTAATATTGATATCCTCTTTAACCAAAATTAGTCCAATTTATTGTAAAAACCGAAGCGAGCACTGATATATAAGATACATGTGACGAACCATATAAAAACAGTCATTCTGATAATAGAATGACTGTCATGTTCTTTATTGTGATTTCATCCAGTTACAAAGCTTTCGAACAACTTGTCGATTCACTTCTGGTGGGAAGAAATGCGTCAAGTTTTCATAATACCATGTCTCCACGGTTTTCTTTTCATCTTCTAAATAAAATTCAAGCTGCCTTGCATGCTCAACATCAACGTTTTCATCTCGTAATCCATGAATGATTAATACAGGTCCTGCTATTTGTTCTAATTCAAACAATGGTGTTCGAGCATCATATGCTTCAGGTACTCGATTTGGTGTACCCCCTATGACACGTTTCATCATACGACGCATATCCATCCGTTCCCAATATGTAGCTGTTGCATCTGATACACCTGCCCACGTTACAATGGATGTAATATCACTTCGTAAAATCGCTGTCCATAATGCCATCATGCCGCCACGTGAGAACCCAAAAACATGCACGCGGTTATTGCAATATTGCTTTAAAACTTCAACTCCATGCACTGCATCGAAGCGATCATCACCTGCAAACTCATCGCGTCCTTCGCCGCCCCGATTACCACGATAATAAGGTGCAAAAACAATAAATCCTTGTGCTGCAAACTGCGTAATACGTGGAGCTCTTACCATACCGACATTTTGTATGCCACCTCGTAAATATAGAAAGCCATCATATGTGCCTTCTGCTTTTGGTTCTGCTAGTAATCCTTTCACCCGTAAACCTTGTGAGAAATACGTAATTTCTGTTAAACGAATAGCAGGATTCGGTGAAGGATATGCTCGTTTTTCAAGGATCTCACCATCGATTATCATAACGCTTCACTTCCTCTAGCATTTTTTTCATGCCTTCATCCTTCATATAAAAGCTTAAATTTGGATGTTCCCCTAATTCTTTATCTGTTAGCCACGTCATACCCGACGTTTCTAAATCAAAAGATATATCTTCTTGACTAGCAAACTGTGCAGTAAACACCGCTTTACAAAATAATGTGTCCTCGTGTACTGCGTATTCCGCGAACCACTGCAAGTTCTTCACCCGCACTCCAGTTTCCTCAAATACTTCTCTTACAGCCGCTTCTTCTAAAGTTTCACCAGGCTCTAACTTCCCACCCGGAAATTCAACACCTCTACGTTTATGAATTGTACAAAGCCACTTATTTTTATGCTTTAAAAACACAAGTACGTGCTTCGGCTCTACGGTAAATTCCCCTCTTGTGAAACTTAAATCTACTTGAAAGCCATTTAAATCTTGAAATGAAAACATTCACGTCAACTCCTATATTCCTAGTGTAACCAACGTGTTCAATGCATTCAACTTTCCCTGAAAAAAGTACTGTACTTCAAACAAATAACACCTATTAAGTTTGGCATGTATTTCCTCTAATACATCGTTAATTTATCACCATAACACCTATCTCTACACCTGTGTGGAATCAATCACAAGGAAATAACGACACTCTTCATCTCCAATATTAATAAATCTATGTTCTGTATCCGCTTCAAAAAAGAATGAATCCCCCTCATCTAATTCATCTTTAAAAACCCCGTTTCCTAGTTCAACGCGTAATTTTCCACTTTCAACAAAAATATATTCTTGAACACCTGATTTGTGTGCCGGAAATACGCCCGACTCTTTATGAGCGGGAATAATATTTAAAACAAATTCAATACCTCTTGATGGAAAGGACGGCGACAATAAGTGCCGTTGGAAACCAGATTTTTCATCAACATAAATGGGACGATTATTTTTTCTCATCACAACAATATCCCGTTTTTCCTGCTGATCTAATAAAGCTGAAAGTGTCGTATTTAATGCCTCCGCAATTTGACAAGCTACTTGAATGGTTGGATTTTTTTCTTCTCGTTCAATTTGAGACAGCATGGAGGCACTCACATTACTTAATGAAGATAAATCCTGTAACGTCATATTGTTTTTTTTTCTAATAAAATTTACTTGTTTTCCAAATCCCATTATTTTAAGCTCCTTCATTTTCACTATAGTGTATTTTCAGAGACGCATTTCTTCTATAATATGGCACAACAGCTATAACTATCAACATTAATAAAACCTTATATGGTTATTGTGAAACTAAAATTACAGTAATTTTCAAAACTTTTATACTATAGTGCATTTTTATATACTATAATGAATTAAAGTCGTATAAATTAGGAGTGTATGAAATGTTAAAAATCATTTTTGCTTTGCTACCACTACTTAGTATTTTGTTTATGATTTTCGTATTAAAAAAATCTTCCATTTTAACAGGGATAACTGCTTGTATCATTACAACGGTCATTGCTATTTCACCAGTCTTTAACACGAGTATTAAAATATTACCTGAACCTATAACTAAAAGTTTTCTGACGACATCAATTATTGTGTATATCTTATTTTTTGGTATTCTTTTATTTCACTTGATGGAAAAAGCCGGAGCTATCGATGGAATTGCTTCTTCTATTACAACTGCGACCAATGATAAAATTTATCAAGTTTTGATATTGGCTTTAGGGTTATCCCCTTTAATAGAGGCTGTTAGTGGCTTTGGTTTAGCCGTCATCGTCATTGCGCCTATATTAATCGCATTAGGTTATAGTCCTATTCAGTCATCCGTTATTGCTTTAATTAGTTTATGTATTATACCTTGGGGAACTTTAGCGTTGGGTACGATCATTGGAGCCACACTAGGAGATATCCCCTTACAAGAGTTAGGAATGGGCAGTGCCTTAATGTCTATACCTATTTACGTCTACTTTGCAGTCTTAGTTGCATACATAGGCGCTGGAAAAGAAGCTTTAAAAGAAAGCATTTTTCAAGTATTATTTATTGGATTTTTATTAGGCTTTTCTGTCTGGATCTGTAATCGTTTTGCTAGTGTTGAGCTTGCAGGCATATTTGGATCTCTAACTGTAATCGTCGTTATTTTTCTATTGATCAAACTAAAAAGTAAAGGAAGTAATCTTACACAAGAAAGCCCAATTTCTTTTTTGAAGAATGTTTCTCCCTATTTACTTTTAATACTCCTATTATTCACATCAAGAATCATTCATCCTATTAAAAACTTTTTATCTGGTATCTTTAACATTTCTATAGAAAAATATAATTTTCAGTTAGCACTACTATACTCACCCGGATTTTTTCTCATGCTCGTTTGCCTTTTCACACTTTTCCTCTTCCGCTTAAACAGAAGTGCCATCATAGATAGTATTAAGTTAACAATCAATAAATGTTATCCAGTAATCTTAACTACTTTTTTATATATTGTCGTTTCAGAGATTATGTCAGAAGCGAAGATGATTGAAATTTTGTCATCAACTGCAGCACAATCCTTTGGTCAATTTTTTATATTTATTGCACCCTTAATAGGAGCCACTGGTGGATTTTTAACGGGAAGTAACACCGCCTCTAACACCATGTTTATAAGACTTCAAACAGAGACAGCTGTCCAAGTAGGGATTTCTCCAGTTCTAATAGCATGCGCTCAAAATGTAAGCTCATCTTTTATGACCATGGTGAATCCCTCTAGAGTCGCACTAAGCTGTTCTGTCTGTAAAATCAGCACACTAGAAAATGACATTCAAAATAAATTAGCTTTCGTTGGCATCGGTACACTTACCATTATTTTTATAGAGTTAGCAATAATTTATTCACTATTTTAATTAGTTTTCTTAAGTTCGAATAAAAAAGGTGCTATTCTAAAAGAAAAATCGTACGCTGTGAGTACTTTTAATACGCTATTTTTTTGATAAACAGGTGAAAATCCGTGTAGACTCCTGCGGGAAAGCACGAAACGCAAGACGCAACAAACCGCGTGTAGCGAGGGTTGCGACTTGCGCTGTGCCCGCGAGCGGATTTTTACCATATAGGAAGCCAGTTGTTCTGCTTATAAGGTCTTATTGGATAGCCCCTTTTCCCAGAATATTAAACTGCCTTTATTGATTAATAGTCGATATAAACCATTTCTCCGCAAAATATAAAAATGCCTAGCCGCAATAAGCTAGACACGTCTATCGAAGTATGGTAACTGCTCCACAAATGCTTTTGTGTCATCATCCCCGTACTCATGCACTAAGGCATATATCTTTTTCAATCTCAAATCAATATCATCATTTTCTTTATCTAAATGATAGGGTACATATGGAAGCTGTGCTCTCCACATATTAGATATCTCGAGTAGCTGCATTTGCTGAAAGATTTTTTCAAAAACATCTAGTGCTTGTCGATCAATATTTAGCTCAAAATTCCATGGACCTGCATGTGGATTTGTATAATACGTTCGGTTGGCAAGTGAAAAATATACGCGGTGGCGATCCATCAAAACACTCCTTTTTTCTCTAGTATGATGAAAAAGGAAATTTTTTATTCGCCGGAATGTCAAACTTCCTTCACAATTACCAGAAGCACATATTCTATAATAGAGTTGATGAATCAGAAACGGAGTGAAGTAAATGAGTTTAACCACACTATTAATTGTAGCGGTTATCATCGTTATTTTAATAACAGTTGCTACTATTGCAAGTGTCAATCGTGCATACGCCTTTAAACATACTGTCGATGAAAAACCTGTCCAAAACTTTCAACACGATAAGAAGTAGATTGCTACATAACTTATCCCTAGTTCAATTAATACGTTTTTAATGCTAAAACTATTATAATAAAAATAAAGAAACTGATTTGGAGTGAAAAAAATGGGTGTCCCATTACCAATTATTATTATGATTGCCATGATGATGCTAATGTTTGGCGTTTCTGTCATCGTCCTCATGAAGAAAAAAGGCGATGTTTTTAAACATACAATCGATGCTAAACCTGAACAATCAACAATACAGCACAAGGATGGTCAAGCATGAAATATCCCTTTATATGGCTCATTAAGTTTTACAGAAAATTCATCTCACCTATGACGCCACCCTCGTGCCGCTTCCATCCTACATGCTCATCTTACGGATTAGAAGCATTTCAAAAGCACGGTGCAATTAAAGGATTTATCTTGACGATTACCCGTATTTTAAAATGCCAGCCACTGCACCCTGGTGGCTTTGACCCAGTTCCAGACAAGTGGCCTTCGAAAAAGAATTAATTTCGAAGGTCATTTTTTCTTGTACTTTTTTCATATGTACGTTATTATAATAACTGTCAAAAAATAAATCGTAATCATTACTATTTGAAAGAGGTATACGTATAATTATGAAAAAAATGCTTTTACTGTTCACAGTAGCTGTACTCGCGTTATTTACGGCCGCATGCGGTGACAAAACAACAACTACGGATAAGGACGCCGCATCTACTGACAAATTATCTATTTACACGACAGTTTACCCGTTAAGCTATTTCACTGAACGAATTGGCGGCGAATTTGTAAACGTTTCTTCTATTTACCCGACTGGCGCTAATGAGCATACATTTGAGCCTACACAAAAAGATATGATGAAATTAGCAGAGGCTGATCTGTTTTTCTATGTTGGCTTAGGTCTTGAAGGCTTCGTTGAAAATGCGAAAAAAACGTTAGCCAAGGAAGACGTAACAATGATTGCAACTGCTGACCAAGTATCAGATGAACAACTAGCAATTAGCACTGGGCTTGCGCATGACAGCGAAGAAGATAGTCATAATCACGAGGATCACGACCACGGTGATGTAGACCCACATGTTTGGCTATCGCCTATCATTAGTCAGGACTTAGCACTTTCTATTAAAAACGCATTAATCGAAAAAATGCCTGAACAAGAAGCTACTTTTACTGCCAATTACGAAGCTTTAGTTAATGAATTACAACAATTAGACGATCAATTTAAAACAATGGCTGATACAGCAACAGATAAAACATTCTTCGTATCACACGCAGCATTTGGTTATATTGCGGGTGAATATGGCTTAACTCAAATACCAATTGCTGGATTAAACTCACAAACTGAACCGTCACAAAAGGAATTAACGGCGATCGTAGACAAAGCGAAAGATTTACAAATTTATCACATTTTGTTCGAGCAAAACGTTTCATCCAAACTAGCGGAAGTTATTCAAAAAGAAGTCGGAGCAGATTCACTTGTCTTGCATAATTTAAGTATCTTAACGGCAGATGATGTAAAAAACAAAGAAACGTACTTCACGTTAATGCAGAAAAATATCAAAACCTTAGAAACTGCTTTAAATGCTCAAAGTCATTAAAATGAAAAAAGGGTGTCTCGATGATGAAAATTCGAGACACCCTTTTTTATGACGACTAACTTCTTATGAGATATTCTTTGTTGTGGAACGTAAATGCTCTTATACTTTTGATTGCTAGTTAGATCATATTCTTTCTTGCTATCAAAGAATAAAATTAAGGACAAATTAGGTATAAGAAATTTCGCATTCATGTTTTCTGCATATATCTTTGAAAACTTGTCATCCTTTGAATTGCTTCCTTTATAAACGGTGTTCTTTACTACAGCAAGAAACTTTGTGCGATTAATTGAAGCCTTCTTTAATCGTGGCATACCACTATTCGTAGCATATACATTTTCAATGCCACTAAGATCCAGGCTATTAAATACAAATGACTTATTCAAATCATTTCCCATTGAAAAGTATTCACGATTTGCTACAGGATATTGAGTGCGATCCCATTCATGATCTTTTGCCAATTGCTCATCTGACAGAAGAAAATAGTTATAACGTACTTCATTTGCTTTATCTGGTACTGGATCATCCCACGTTACATCAATGTGATACCAAGCATCATCTAAATTCACTAATACCCAAGCATGGAGCTGTTCTTTCGCATCTCCAGTAACATAACGCACTTCTAACCCTAACTTTTCTAACATTCGATAAAGGACTAACGCATAAGCTTGGCAAACCGCCTTGTTTTCCGTTAACAATGTGTATGGTGAATATTGACTGTTTATTGACTGACTTGAATACTCTGTAAACAAGACGATAAAGTCATGTGCAGCCTTAACTTTCTCAAAGTTACTAAGTCTACGCATCGGCTCTATTATATTATTCAATGTATGATCTACGAAAGCTTCTTCGACTTTTGAATGATGATAGTTAAACTGAAAATTGATGACAATGTTTTTTACATAGCCGCTATAATGCCATTTAAAACTTGCTATATTCGCATAAATATATGGATCTGTAACTGACTCTTTAATCATTGCTGTCAGCTCATCCTTCGTCAAAACAGTCGATCCCGTATAGCGAATATCAAAATCCGTTTTTAGTTGCATTACAGCCTGTTGAATTTGATGTTTTAATTCATCGACTGTATTTGCTGTTTCATATTTTTCATGATAATTACTGGCCATTACATGCAGTTGACTCATTTGTAAGAAAGTTAGTAGTATCATAATAATACATAAGTATTTTCTCATATGAGTCTGTCTCCCTTACTATCTAATTTATGTAATTTCCACGTTTTTTATGCAAAATTTCTTGTAAATTTGTGATATGCATAAAAAAAGAAGCCTTCTTGTATGCAGAAAGCTTCTTCTTAGACTATATTTCCTTTAATTTTCTTCTTAACAGCTTATTGGATCCATTCCTAGGTAACTCCTGGACAAAATTTAATTCCTTAGGCATTTTATATTTGGCGAGCTTTTGTTTACAAAAATCTATAAGTTCCTCAACCGACACTTCTTCCTTCAACACGATATAGGCTGATGGTACTTGCCCCCATTTCTCATCGTCCTTACCACAAACACCTGCTTCCTTTACAGCTGGATGTGCAAGAAGTACATTTTCGATTTCTGCAGGATAAATATTTTCCCCACCTGAAATGATTAAATCTGCTCTACGATCGACAACAAATAAATATCCATCTGCGTCGATATAGCCAATATCACCCGTATGAAGCCAACCATCTATTGTCGTTTCTCTTTCGGCAAAGCGTCCAATGTAACCCGGCGTCACATGTGGGCCTCGAATACAAATTTCTCCCTCACCTTGTCCATTTGGCTCAGCAATACGAATTTGGTTGAAAAATAGCGGCTTCCCCGCAGAACCAATTTTAAACATCGCATCCTCACTCGCAAGCGTTGCCGTTTGTGAGGAAGTTTCTGTCATGCCATATGTTTGTGCGACTGCTAAATTTAGCGCTTGGGCACGCTGTAAATAATCGACAGGTACAGGTCCACCACCTGCAAGCATCATTTTAAATCCTGATGAGGCTTTCGCATGTTTCTCCTCTAGAGCATGTAAAATTCGTTCTAATGTGACAGCAACTACAGACATATGTGTCACATTACCGTTTACAATATTGTTCGTAATAGCATCAACATCGAATTGTTCATATAAATGCACTTTGTTGCCATATAGTAATGACCGCACTAAAATCGAAAATCCACTAATATGAAATAATGGTACCGCACACAACCAGACATCTTCAGCCTGTAAACCTAAATTTAATACAGAGGCTGTTGCACTTGCCTGATGATTGCCAACAGTTTGACGTACCCCCTTCGGAAAGCCAGTTGTGCCTGACGTATACATAATCGAAGTCGTGTGTGCTAATGACCATTCTTTAACGATGGTAACATCTCGTTCAACACCTTGCTCGATTACGGAGAATAAAAGCCGTGGCGCATTTTGTGGCAGCTTTTCTGCATCTTCATCCGCAACAAGTACAGTTACTACTGCTGCATCCTCTAATTGATAGGCAATTTCTGATGCTGACAAACGTCGATTCAGCATGACCAATTCACACTGCAAGTGCATACATGCATACATCATGAAAATTAAATTTGGCGTACTTGGCCCCATAATCGCAATCCGGTCCCCTTGCTTTATCCCAAGTGCGGTTAATTGTCGAGCACGTTTTAACGCAAGTTCATTTACTTCACTAAATGTCCATGTTTGTCCTTCATATGTTAAAGCAGCACGCATTGGTGTTAAATAAGCGCGCTGTAAAATCCAGTTCGGATACATATCGTTACCTCCAATCACTTACAATGCTAATCTTACTGCTTTTTTATAGGATTTGTATAGATATTGTGCTGTTCTATCCGCCACTTTCGTGGTTTTATCCGTCATTTTTCATTTTTATCCGTCTCTATCATAGTTTTATCCGTCTAAACGTCTTACCCACGCAAAAAAACACGTATCTAATAAAAGATACGTGTTTCTATCATTGTCTAGCTCCGAGCGTTATTCCCTCGGGGCGTTTCGGGAATGATCGAACGCGCTCCGCTTTTCAAATCATCAAGGGAATCTTGGGAATTGACCGAAGTCTGGTTGGCGTTTTTCTTTGAATGCGTCGCGACCTTCTTTTGCTTCATCAGTTGTGTAGTAAAGAAGTGTAGCGTCACCCGCCATTTGTTGAAGACCTGCTAAGCCGTCTGTATCAGCGTTCATCGCTGCTTTTAAGAAGCGAAGTGCCATTGGAGACATTTGTAGCATTTCTTCACACCATTGAACTGTTTCGTCTTCAAGTTGCTCGTAAGGAACAACTGTGTTAACTAAGCCCATATCAAGTGCTTGTTGTGCATCGTATTGACGGCAAAGGTACCAAATTTCACGTGCCTTTTTATGTCCAATAATACGTGCAAGATAACCAGAACCATAGCCCGCATCGAATGAACCAACTTTTGGTCCAGTTTGTCCGAAACGAGCATTGTCTGCAGCGATTGTTAAGTCACATACTACGTGTAGTACATGTCCACCGCCGATTGCAAAACCTGCAACCATTGCGACAACTGGTTTTGGAATAACGCGAATTAAGCGTTGTAAATCTAATACGTTTAAACGTGGAATTTCGTCGTCTCCAACATAACCACCGTTACCACGAACTTTTTGGTCTCCACCTGAACAGAAGGCTTTTTCACCTTCGCCTGTTAAGATGATAACCCCAACATTTTTATCGTCGCGCGCACGTGAAAATGCATCGATCATTTCCATTACCGTTTTAGGACGGAAAGCGTTGCGCACTTCTGGACGGTTAATCGTAATTTTTGCGATACCGTTATAGAACTCATACTTAATATCTTCATAAGTATGTAATGATGTCCATTGACGTGTCATTGAAATTGCCCCCTAATTATTCTAATCCGCCTCATAATTGATATGAGGCGTTAACATGATCTCAAAATCACATTAAATACTTCTTTACTATTGTAGCAAACTCCGCAGGATTTTCCACATGAATTGCGTGCCCCGCGTCATTTACTGTCACATGTTGTGCATTCTTGCATAAAGCTGTAATCTCAGTTGCAATTTTACAGAACTTTTCATCAATCGAACCCGTAATCAGTAGTACTGGCATGTCAAGTTGTGCCAAAGATGGCCAATTGGATGGTTGCATCCCTGTCCCTATTCCACGTAGGCTACCAGCTAAACCAGATTCGCATTGCGCAAGCCGCTCTGTACGAATGTCATGCTGTACACTTTCTGGCAATCTTTTTTGTGATGCAAAGAGCGGAATGTTTTCCCATGCATCAACAAACGAGGTAATGCCGTTCATCTCAATTTTATCGGCTAACACGTTATCTCTCTGACAACGCTCTATACGCTCTTTAGATGTGCGTAGACCAGGTGATGCACTTTCTAATATTAACTTATCAATTCGCTCTGGATACACCAGTGCATAGGACAATGCAATACGACCACCCATGGAATACCCGAGTAATGAGAATTTTTCCAAACGTAGTTGCGTAAAAATTTCTTCTAAGTCCTTTATCTGCTCATCCATTGAGAAGCGACTTGCGCTTTCAGGTACCATTGTTTTACCGTGACCGATTAAATCAATTGCAACGATTCGTACATTAGGGAGCTCATTCGCTAAATTTCGCCATGTGGCCGTACTACCTGTAAATCCATGTAATGCCACGACTACTTGCTCGCCCGCTTCATTCCACACCTCTACATTTGTCTCAATACCTCGGATAATTAGCTTTGCCATGCTTTTAACCCCGAATTTATTCGTTGCCATAGCGCACGGTGCGCAAAAACATTTTCCTCACGATCTGTGAAGATTTCTACCAAACGTAATGGGCGTTTTTTTGCCATCGTAAATTTCGGGAACAACTCCGTAATTTCATCCACACGTACATATTCCATACCATACATATGTGCAATATCACGAAACTCAAGAGCAGTTGGTGTACCAAATAAATCCTCATAATGTTCTTCCACTTTTGACTGAGGCAAATAAGAGAAGATCCCACCACCATCATTATTCATGACGATAATTGTTATATTGCAATCCTGATAACGCGAAGCAATCAGGCCATTCACATCATGTAAAAACGCTAAATCACCAATGAGTAAGTACGTTTCGCGTTTGTTTACTTGGCTAAAGCCCATCGCTGTAGAAACAACACCGTCGATTCCATTCGCTCCGCGGTTCGCAAACACACGAATATCCTTAGTCGTTTTGATTAAAAACGTATCAACATCCCGAATCGGCATGCTACTACTTACAAAAATATCACTACCTTCTGGTATGAAATCAAGAAGTAAACTTACCATTGCCCCTTCATCAATTGCCCCGTCTGTGTAATGCTCTATATATTCAAGTGCTAGATCATCAGCATCTTGCCATTCAGCTAAATATGCTGATTCTAGCATATTATCACGAACATCTAATTCTCTTAGCCATTCACCAATAGTCGCCTGTATAAAGTGCGTGGACACACCTGTTGAATCTCGGAACATCGGATCCTCATCGACTACAATATACGCATTGGGCTGAGAGTTTGTAATAAATTGCATAATAAATTTCGATATCGGTTGTGCCCCTAAGCGAAGCACTGTTTCCGGCTTAACTAACGCTGTAAAATCATCGCTCTTCATAATCGCATCATACGTAGCAATCACATACTTCATACAGTCTTCAGGTACTAATGTGCGCATGTTTGACAGGCTTTCCACAATTATTGGCCATTTTAACTGGCGTACAAAGTCCCAAATGATTGTTAAGTCAGTGCCTAGTGGAAGCTCACCTACAACAATAAAGCCTCTTTTCGTCGCACGTAATATATCACTTAATTCTCGCTGCGTTCTATCTGAAGGTGTTAACTCTGCGATTCTGCTTTGCTGAAATGTTGCTCTTGGCAGTTCGTCACGAAAGTCAATAAGTAATGGCTCTCGAAACGGTACATTCAGGTGCACAGGTCCAAACGGTGCACTCGTTGCTAGCGCAACTGCACGTGCGATATGACGCTCAACAAATGGCAATGTAGGTGCCGCACCATCTGCTAATGGAAAGTCGACATTCCACTTCACATGCTCACCGTAAAGGTTCAGCTGGTTAATGGCTTGTGGTGCACCCACCTCACGTAATTCATGCGGACGGTCTGCTGTAATGACGATTAATGGTACACGCGCATAACTCGCCTCAACAATCGCAGGAAAGTAGTTTGCTGCCGCAGTCCCTGATGTGCACAATAACACAACTGGCTTTGCTGTTGCTTTGGCAATACCTAGTGCAAAAAATGCTGCTGAACGTTCATCAACCTGACGATACATCGTTAACTCTTTTGTTGATGCAAAGGCATAGGCAAGCGGTGTAGAACGTGAACCTGGACTAACAACAACATGTTCGACTCCACCTTGTACTAGTGATGCAACCATTTTATAAACATAATCAGTTAATATCTGACGATCACTCATCTAATTGACCTCCTAACGCTCGAAGCATCGGGCGGAATTTCACTAATGTTTCTTCATATTCAGATTGTGGTTCTGAATCTGCTACAATACCACCACCTGCATATAAATAGGCTTTATCATCGACTAAAGATGCAGAGCGAATCGCTACAGCAAATTCACCGTTACCTTCTGCATCTAGCCAACCAATCGGCGCAGCATAAAGCCCGCGATTCATCGGCTCGTATTTACGAATTGCTGCCATTGCCTCTTGTCTTGGTACGCCACCTAAAGCTGGTGTAGGATGTAGATACTTCGTTAATTGTAATATTGTTGCATCCGCGTTCAACTGACCTTCAACAGGCGTATACAAATGTTGAATATCACGGATTTTCAGTAAACGTGGACCTGTAGGAATTTTCGTTTCCGAACAGTTTTTACGGAATGTTTCAGCAATCATATCAACGACATATTGATGTTCTCCACCATTTTTGCGATCATTCAATAGACTTTGGCCTAAAAACGTATCTTCCTCTGCTGTCTTACCACGCTTAATGGAACCTGCTACGCAAGACGAAAAAGCACGACCATTTTCCACTTTCACAAGACGCTCTGGTGAAGCACCGAAAAATAGTAAATTATTTCTCTCTAAGCCAAATAAAAAACTTTCTGGTTGCTCATTAATCACCTGAGAGAGTACTTGTTGTGAGCCGACTTGATCTTTAAATTGCAACGCAAGAGAGCGCGCAATGACAACTTTATCGGCTTCTTTGTTTTTAATAAGTGATGTCACCTGATTAATCGATTCTAGATACTGTTTCTTATATGGTTCGAAATAGCTTATCATTTCAGGTTTTGAATAGGTTTTTACTTCTTTCACCTGTGCTGCGTGAATTAAATGATCTCGCTCCTTCAAAAGCGTTGCAAATTGTTCTTCTGCATGCGCATTTTTAGTTACAAAATTCACACTGATATATGCTTTGTCATCGCGTAAAACTAATTGATATGTTGCGAGTGCAAAATAAGCTTGTGGAAAGTCCGTCCACTCCCCACTCACATCATTTTGTGGATCGAAAGTAAAACCGCCAAAAAGTATCGGCTGTAATTCAGCTTGACCTTTTATACAATTTTTCGTTAAGCTAATCCATTCTTTTTCTACATCATCAAAACGGTCGTTTTTTGCGTTATTTTGAATTGTATAGGCATGTCCTAAGCCTACTAATGTCATTGTTTTTTCTCTATTTTGCCAATAAAATCGTTCACCTTTATAACGCTCCTCACCAGCCGCGTAAAATGCTAGTGCCGATAAGCGACTTACTTCGATCGTTTCCATATAAAAATGAAGGTTTTGGCCCAAAGAGTCCACATATACTTCTGTGGCTTGGTACCACTTCTGTTGCATGAAAATTCCCTCCGTTGTTGCAATGTAAACTCGCTAAAAGAACCGTCCCTAGTTTCTCTGACGGCTATTAACTACTGTATCGTTCTATGAAATCAGTTTCTATTGTATCATATCATTTTTTTAGACTTAACTGTATCCATTAAGCCGATAACCTACCCAATTTCTCGTTCTTCGTATAAAATAGGTAGAGTCTACAACATTTGAAGGAGAGAATCACCTTATGACCAAAGTCATTGAAGCTGATAGGGGTTTTAAAGTTTGGTGGCATTTAACACGTCCACACACTTTAACCGCTTCATTCGTTCCAGTATTTTTAGGAACAGCAATTGCTCTAGCAATTGACAAAGAAACTATTAATTTTGCCCTGTTTTTTGCCATGCTTATCGCAAGTATGCTCATTCAAGCGGCAACAAATATGTTCAATGAATACTATGATTACAAATTAGGACTCGATAATGAACATTCTGTCGGCATCGGCGGGACAATTGTCCGTCATGGTGTCCAACCAAAAACTATTATGATTATTGCACTTAGCTTTTATGCCATTGCTGCATTAATCGGTATTTATATTTGTGCCTCAACGTCTTGGTGGCTTGCAGCTGTTGGACTTGTATGTATGCTCATCGGCTTCTTGTATACTGGGGGACCTTACCCAATTGCGTATTCACCATTTGGTGAGCTCGTTTCAGGGGCTGTCATGGGGATGGGGATTGTATTAATCGCCTTTTTCATTCAAACAGGTACAGTCACATTGGATGCGGTATTACTCTCTGTTCCAAGTATGATTTTAGTTGGAGCAATTATGCTCTCGAATAATATTCGTGATATTGTCGGAGATACGGAAGGCGGACGTAAAACACTCGCTATCTTAGTTGGTCGTGACCGAGCAATTACTGTGTTATCAGGCTTCTTTATCATTTCATATTTATGGATTATTGCACTTGTAGCAATTGATGACATTACCGCTTGGGCACTCATTATTTTCTTAAGCGTACCAAAACCATTACGTGCCATCCAAATTTTCCGCGATAAAAAAGAAGCAAAAGAAGTAATGCCTGCGATGAAATATACAGCGCAAACAAATACATTCTTCGGCTTCCTACTTGGTCTTGGATTATTATTTAATTATTTCTTTTATTAATAGAAGTGCGGCAGCCTTAATGGGTTGTCGCATTTTTTATATTCATCCAGTAAATTTTTTCTGCGCGAAAGCGAAGCGTCAGCGGCAATTACGCCGAGGCGTAATTGATAAAACGACGGAAATTCATATTGGCAATTCCGCGCACTTCTTCGACTGAAAAATGTTCTCGTAATGCTTCTAATAAATTTTGTGCTTCACCTGCATGCGCTAAACCTTTTACCGTTTCATCAATTCCATCAAAATCAGAGCCTAAGCCAAGATGCTCAACACCTATTAAATCAGCTAAATGCTTTACATGTGCAACTAAATTATCCAGTGTAGCATTTTTACCAATAAAATGTGGATAGTACACCACATGGATATGTCCCCCGTGCTCTACTAGTGCTTTCGCTTGCTCATCTGTCAAATTACGTGGATGCTCACAGAGTGCACGTGCATTACTATGACTCGCTATTATATGCTTCGCTAGTGGCAGGACATCCCAAAAACCTTGCTCATTTAAATGTGAGACATCAATTAGTATATCTCTCTCATTTAAAATGTTCACGACCTCTTTGCCAAATGGCTTTAAACCGAGTTTCGCATCTTGCTCAGCTCCGTATGCCACACTGTTTTCACCATTCCACGTTAGACCGACAAGCTTCACACCAGCGTCTAATACTGCTTGTAATTTTGTGATATCATCACCAATGGCATCACAACCTTCTAAACTTAAAATCGCACCTATTTCATGAGGCGCTAAATTTTCAAGCTGAGACCAGTCCGTAATATGCACCATACCCTCTGTTTGTAGCACATGTGTATGAAATGCTTCAATCTGACGGATTACCTCCAAGAACTTCATGCTTTGTGGAATTTGCGGATCAATAAATATCGCAAAAACCTGAGCCTTTACCTGCCCTAATTGCAGTCGATCCTTATTTGTTTGTAAACGTACATCATCTTTAAATCTCGCTGTTTCTAGCTTTGTTAATTTCATCAACACATCACAATGTAAATCAATAATGTCCATACTTTTCACCTCATACAAATATTATACTGCCAGAGGTGAAGAATGCTTACATATTTTGATCAGACTCAGTATCCGATGAGCCAAATGCCTCGACCTCTTCAAAATCATCCGAGAATTTTGGTGAAGCTGACAGCACCTCTTCTTCAACAGGTCTTAAATTCTCATCTTCTTTCTCCGCATGCTCTACGCATGTCAGAGCTTTTGGCATCGCCTCTAGACGACCAAGTGGAATCTCTTCACCACATACACTACAAACGCCGTAAGTGCCCTCTTCCATCGCTTCAAGGGCTCGTTTGATTTCTTCAGCGTTGTCACTGCGATGCTCATCAATAGCCATTTCTGTTAGCTGATCCGTTAAATCACTGGCATTATCGGCTGGATGATTATCATAATTTGATAATTCCGTTTTCTCTGGTCTCTCAGAGTCTTCCAACTGTTGTTCTACTTCCTTTAATTCCTGCTCTAATTGCTTTTTCAACTTGGCTATTGTTTGTTCTTTCAAAAAAACGCCTCCCTTTGCCTTTTCTGTATTTTTTCCTAAAATATCATTTCTAAAACACCAAGCATCGGGAGAGTTTTGTTAATTCCGTGTATAAACTAGAATGGCCTCATGTAAAAACTGCGTCGCACCTGGCGCTACACGCTCATCATAGTAAGCCGTAAATCGCTCATCTGCTATATACATCTGTGCTAAACCAGCATGTGCCTCCTTCGAATATTTCGACCAATTAAAGCATAACCAACGCTTGTGAAGTTCTGCTACTTCCATCGCAATGTCACTCGATGCATCACCAATTTCTATCGCCTCTTTTAAGCGGGCAAATAACTGTTGCTCTAACTGCTGCATCGCTTCATATTGTTCCTCTGTCATATTTCTTAGTTTCGCGTTGGATGTATCAACCGTTTCATTGCCGTATTTTGCACGGATTTCATCGCCGTATTGTTTTTCATTGTCCTCAATAAGCTTTTCTTTAAAGCCTTCAAATTTTGCTTCGTTCGTCATCGGTGCTTCCTCCTCTAATGATTGAATCGTTTGCTCTACCGTTTGTAATAATTTATCAAGCTGCTGTTTTCGTTGTAATAATGCAACTCGGTGTGATTCAAGTGCCTCTTTCTGCTGGAAATCAGGAGCTTGAATGATTTCTTGAATCATCGACAGTTTTATATCTAACGCCCTGTAAAATAAAATTTGCTGTAACATATCCACCTCATCTTGGGTGTAAAATCGGTAACCTGCCTCATTCGTTCTTGCTGGCTTCAGTAAACCAATTTCATCATAATAACGTAGTGTCCTCGTACTGACACCAGACATGTTTGCCAGCTCTTGAATCGAAAATTCCATAGATTTCACCTCCACTATCCATACTGTAAACCTTTACGTAACGTCAAGGTCAAGCGAAATCCTTTTTCCATTTCATGTACTAACGAAATACCATTTTTCTGATAATACTAAGCATCAATTTCAATCCCATTAACCTTTGCAATAGAAAGTGGCGAGCTCATTTATGCTGATTTCTCTATTCATCCATGTAATTTCAATCAATTTTTTCCATTTAACCCTACACACTCGTGACTTTTTACCGATATTAATAGTAAATATTTCACAAGGAGTGCAGTAAGATGAAATGTCCGAAATGTAAATATGAAAACAACTCCAATGGTAAATTTTGCTCCGAATGCGGTGAAAAATTTGAAGGCATTGTAATTGTCAAACAAGCCATTCCCATTTGGGCTATGATCATATTATTAATGTGTTTTCTAACAATTGGTGGACTTGGATATGGTTTTTGGGATTACTTCCAAGATCAAAAAGGAAGCCCAATCGCCTATACAGAAACAGCTGACAGTGAACAAATAAAAGTACAACAAGTTTCAAGCGAAGAAATTGTGAAAAAACAAGAAAATCACGCCCAACAAGTAGATCGTGTGACGCTCATTAAAGAAGTTCAACAAAAAGTCTTTACTGTGGTAACAAGCAAAGGACATGGCTCTGGCTTCCTCTATAAAAAAGGTGGCTATGTCATTACAAATGCTCACGTGGTCGAGGGGAATGTCGAAGTAGCCGTTCGTAATTCAAAGGGGCAGGAATCCCCCGCTACGGTCATCGGTATTTCTGATCATTACGATATTGCTTTGCTACATGTACCTGCCTATCAGGATACTACACCACTGGGCGTCGAAAAAAATGAATCACCTGTTGGTTTAGAGGTCATTGCCTTTGGTAGCCCGAGGGACTTTGAAAATTCAGCATCTGTTGGTTATATTACAGGCAATAAACGCGATATGGAGTCTGAAAAATTTATTTACAAGCAAATCTATCAAATTGATGCACAAGTTGATCAAGGCAGTAGTGGTGGGCCGTTAGTTGATGTGAAAACTGGTAACGTCATCGGTATCAATTCTCTCTTGTACACATCAGAAACGAGTACAAACTTTGGCTTCTCCATTCCGCTCTATAGCATGCTTGAACAGTTCGATGCTTGGGTTGCTCAGCCACTGTCGACCAACGATGTGCTTGCTGTAGCAGGTGTTTATAATTACAATCCACAACCAGTTGAAACCGAAACAGATGACGTTTTAGCTGGACAATTCGTGCAATCCTTCCGCATGTACTATGAAATGGCACTAAATGAGGGAGACTTTTACTGGATTGCCGATATGCTCGCAATCGATAGTAGCGCCTACAACGAGCTAGAGGATTACGTTAACGACATCTCTGGTGAAGGTCACTATTTCTCCTTTACGAGCAATGATATTTTAAGCGTTAACTATGCTGATGGTCAGTATTATGTAGAAATGAACGAAACATTCGATTTCTATGATACGCAAAATAATTATCAATATTATGATCGCTATAAAACATACACTGTAACAACGGACGAATATGGTGCGTTCAAAATTTCTAAAATCGATATTCATTAAAAATAGACAGCTACGTTTCACCTGACGTAGCTGTCTTCTTTTATTTTGCGTATTTACCGTGCCACACAATATCTCGGTAGTTTTTAATATCGGTATCGCCCTCTGTATTTACAAACAGTACACGTGACATTTTATCTAACTGTAATGTCTCTTTCAGCTCAGCATAACGAAAATCCGTCATGAGTTCATAAAAACAGCCAAACGGTGCTGCGCCCGATTCACCGGCAATAATTTTCGCATCCTGACCTAGCGGATTGCCAAGCACGCGCATAGCCGTAGCTGCCACTTCCTCTGCACAGCTAATCGACACTCTCGTATACCCTTTTAAAATATCCCATGCAATCGGACTCGGCTCACCACAAGCAAGCCCTGCCATAATCGTCTGCATAGCTCCTCCAACTGTCACAAATTCACTCGTTCCTTGATTAAAACTCTCATAATAGCAATTCGCTACATGTGGCTCTACCAAAACAAACGTGATGTCCTTTTCATAGTACTGCTTTAAAAACGCCACTATTGCGCTCGCAAAAGAGCCCACCCCAGCTTGTAAAAATACATGTGTAGGTGCTTCTTCAAGATGATCAACAACTTCTTTTACAAGCGTTGTATAGCCTTGCATAATCCACAATGGAATTTCTTCATAACCTTCCCACATCGTATCTTGTACAATAACCCAACCGTTTTCCGAAGCAAGCTTTGAGGTATAACGAACAGTATCATCATAATTCATACTTGTAATTTCAGCATAAGCGCCCTCATTTATTATATTTTGTAGACGCTCCTCTGCACTACCAGCTGGCATATAAATGCGTGCTTTGAAACCAAGCTCTCTCGCAGCCCAAGCCACACCACGTCCATGATTACCATCCGTTGTTGAAATAAACGTCAGTTCTCCTAAGTGTTTCTTCACTCCTGGCAACTTTAACTCTTCAAACGATAAATCATCGATATTTTTTCCTAATGCTTTAGCCACATACTGTCCTAATGCATACACCCCACCTAACACTTTGAATGCATTTAGGCCAAATCGAAATGACTCATCTTTTACTAAAATCTGATTCACTCCTACATATCTTGCTAAAGCATCTAATCTTCGTAAAGGTGTCTCTTCAAACTGCCCATATGTACGATGGAATCGCTCGACACAACTCACTTGATCTAACGTGAAATTTTCTAGTAGTGGCACTACTTGTT
Source organism: Lysinibacillus sp. NPDC097287 (assembly GCF_044761695.1). Taxonomy (NCBI): domain Bacteria; kingdom Bacillati; phylum Bacillota; class Bacilli; order Caryophanales; family Bacillaceae; genus Lysinibacillus; species Lysinibacillus sp. NPDC097287. Next base: position 252 of record NZ_JBIWCX010000006.1, on the reverse strand, counting down.
TTATGTTCCCTGGCAATTGAAATTGTTTATTTTGAACCCACATTAGTTTATCGTTCATGTTTCTCCCCCTATCTATACTCTATCAATATCTTATCTGAAATAAATTTTAAATACAAAAAAACACCGAAGATGTTAAAAAACATCTTCGGTGTTTTACGTATGACCCCTACGGGATTCGAACCCGTGTTACCGCCGTGAAAGGGCGGTGTCTTAACCGCTTGACCAAGGGGCCAATATTTTTTATTGTGGCGG